>JADKJG010000006.1:0-300000 GCA_016722375.1 Bacteroidota bacterium
ACATTAGACCTCTTCGGAAAATCAGGTTTGTTTAATTTCCTCCCTCTACACTCCCTCCAGAGGGAGACAAATGGATGACTTTCCGAAGAGGGCTATTATATTCATTATCCTGAATAGCGCCGTTGGTGGTATAGGTTATCTCATCCACTACACTATGCGAAAAAGTTCTGTTGTGTTTTTCTCCTAATGGGTGAAGATTTGATAGCTTTCTAAAAGTTATCAAATCTAAAAGTCAACAAGCTGCTTACAGCATGGCAAAATGAAAAGCCCGCAAATATCTTCCGATGTGTTGCGGGCTTTAATTTAAGTGCTTCTTGTCTTATTCTTTAGCTGCTTCGGGTTTTGCGGATTCCTCCGTTCCGGCACCTTCAGCAAACTTTGCTTTTACTTTCTTCTCTATTTCGGCCATCATTTCGGGGTTGTCTTCTATCAACTGCTTCACCGCATCTCTTCCTTGACCTAGTTTAGATCCTTCGTAGCTGAACCAAGAGCCGCTTTTTTGAATGACTCCTAATTCTACCCCGATGTCAATAATTTCGCCTGACTTAGAAACACCCTGTCCATACATAATGTCAAACTCACACATTCTGAAAGGTGGTGCTAGTTTATTCTTAACTACTTTTACCCGAGTACGGTTACCGGTCAGAATATCGCCGTCTTTGATTTGACCGATTCGACGAATGTCTAAACGAATAGAAGCATAAAACTTCAGCGCATTACCACCGGTAGTGGTTTCGGGATTGCCGAACATTACTCCAATTTTTTCGCGCAACTGATTGATGAAGATGCAGCAGCAGCCGGATTTAGAAATACTGCCGGTAAGTTTACGCATAGCCTGACTCATCAATCTGGCATGCAAACCCATTTTAGAATCGCCCATTTCTCCTTCTAACTCACTGCGTGGAACTAAGGCAGCTACAGAATCAATGACGATGATATCTATGGCACCGGAACGAATCAAGTGTTCGGTAATGTCCAAAGCCTGTTCGCCGTCATCGGGTTGGGAGATAAGAAGTTCATCTACATTGACTCCCAATTTCTCTGCATATCCTTTATCAAAAGCGTGCTCGGCATCTATAAAAGCAGCGATGCCACCTTGCTTTTGACAATTGGCAATAGCCTGAATAGCCAAGGTAGTCTTGCCGGAAGATTCCGGTCCGTAAATTTCTACCACTCTACCTTTAGGTAGGCCACCAATGCCCAAGGCAATATCCAAACCTAAGGAACCGGTAGAAATTGTATCTACCTGCATGACTTTAGAATCGCCTAATTTCATGATGGTGCCTTTACCATAAGTCTTATCTAACTTGTCAACGGTTAGTTGAAGCGCCTTTAGTTTTTCTTTTCTGTCGTCTGCCATAATTGTATTTTTAGATTGGTTTTTAATGATGATGGAGATGCGAAAGTAACTTATTTGTCACAACACACTAAGATAATTAGTAGCTTTAATTACTATTTGAGTAAGCCGATAGGAGGCTTGATTGAATTGATGCAAGGGAATCGTCCAAGCTATCCGTAAATACTTCCGTCAGTAGTTATGTCAGTTCATTCCATTCTAAAATGTTCGACTGATAGCCACTACCCAACGGAAATCGAAATTTTTATCGCTGACAAATGGAGTATGGCTGACATAGAATGGCACATCGAATCGAAAAGTTAGCGGCTTTATACCTTGTAACGGTCCAAATTTCTTGATGGTAAATGCAGCGCCCACACCGGCATCTACACGTACAGAAGACCACTGTTGGCGATTATTCGAATTGATGTAAGCAATACTTCCTGCATCGCCGAAAAGATATGTGTTCAACATGAAATGTTCCCGCAGCCATTTGCTCTTCACCGGAACGATCCGGTTAAAATCTATTTCGGCATTGATGGATGCTCCTGAATTTCCTTTATAAGGATTCTGCACTACACCGTTCACATCCACTTCTCCAATCCGGTATCCGGAATAGCCTCTCATGTTCAATCCTCCGGCAAAATGCAGATGGTTGATATTATCTCCGTAAGAATCTGCCCAACTTTGAGGAACAAAGCCCACGGCACGGTAATATTTGCTATCCATCATTTCTTCCGGGTTGCCCCCTGCAAAGTAGAGAGCAGATTCGCTGACCATATTGGTTCCCGGCGCTATGCGACCGAATATTCTCGTGCGGAAATCAAACTTCCAAACAGCAGCCGTCAAAACATTGGTAACTTCCAAATAATGGTAACCGGTGCCGGGGGTCAATACTCCCGACCGCAAATGAGCAGTGATATATCCGTTTATCTTACGCTTGTTATAAGAATATGTTCCGGTAAGGTTGACTGAAAGATTCACTTTCTTCCCTTCGGTCCAGAAGCTGTTCCATTCAGGCGGATTGAGCGAATCACCTGAATAGAGCAGATAGTTTCTACCAGATTGACGAGGTCTGGTAAATGCTTTCACGTTCAGGTCAGCGGAGAAGCCAGCAGGAAATTGTTTGCTCAAGCCTATCTTGTTCAACTGCAAACCATCCAAGCACTGACTTTGCAGATAGAAAGTCCCTCGTGGAATTACCTGGTCAATGGCATTAGAATAGGTGAACCGGTAGCTAAACCAATCCGCCTTTTTATTCATGGTTTTATCAAGGTTGTAAACTCCCCTGCCTTGTGCGAGGTGTGTATTCATCCAAGCGGTGAACGAAAAATTATGTTTCACATTGAAATAATTTCCATGCAGATTGAACCCTACTTTGAATCCATCATAAGCGTTCCACCAAATATCTGGACGCATATAAATACGGTACTTCTTCCAACCGGTAGCAGGATAGATGCGCGAATCAAAACGAAATTCTACTTTACCTTTCTTGCGGTTGTCTAGCATGTTGATGTCGGCTAATCTATTGCTGGGATCTATTATCACGTTTTTGATTCCTCCGGGAATAGTTACAACAGCATCATAGGTTGGATAAAGCAAATCCCATCCTTGCCATTTGGGCAGAACAGTTGAACGGTCGGCGGTTACTGATTTTTCAAACCAGGTATTGGGTATATGATAATTGTATTCCGTACCGTCCTTTGAAATCACTTGAAGATCAATTGGCATTTGCATTTTGCCTTTTCGCTTCAACCGGATATGGTATTGGTCTTTTTCTTTTCCTTTATGGACACAGCCAATTTTATAATCAATGTTTTTGATGGTCTCCATCCACTGGTCGAAAAACCATTTTAGATCAGCATGTGTAAAGTGGGTAATAGAGTTGCGGAAATCTTCCGGATAGGGATGGGCGAATTTCCACTGAGCCACGTAATTTTTTATGGCAGCACTGAACAAGGAGTCGCCCAGAACATATTGGAGATTATAGAGCATAGTGGCTGTCTTAAAATACACATGACGGTAACCTCCTCCATGACCTAATGCACCACCAAAGCCGTCGCTATGCGTGTTGAGTGGGGAATCGTCATAGCGGATAGCGTCTGACAAATAGCCCACATAACAATTGCGGTCGCGCGGATTGTTTGGCTCTGAAAACTTACGGACATAACAGTTTTTAATCCGGTCGTGAACCAAGGTGTCGCCGTCTATTGCTTCCAACCCCCATGCGGTAAGAAATTGTGTGAAACCTTCATCCATAAAGGCTCTATAGGTTTCATTATTTCCAAGCATGCCGTAGAACCAATTATGACCCACCTCATGCACCAGCAATCCTCTATAGTCCGGGTCTTTGCCACCGTCCAGCGTTAGCATGGGGTATTCCATTCCGTCTGAAGCATCGGCCACTACGATCTTTGGATATTCAAAGACCCCAAAATCTCGGCTGAAAACATGAATGATCTGAGCCAGATATTCGGCAGCATTTTGCCATTTAGATGCGTGCGGTTCCTGCACAATCGCTACACAGCGCACCCCACCTCCATTCATTCTTCCCGGATAAATAATCGTGTCGTGAATCCGATAAGTAGGGTCGGCAGTAAAAGCAAAATCATGAACGTTTTCTGCATGATATCTCCAGGTTTTTGTTGCTCCTTTTATGTGCGGCACGATGGTATCTGGTTTGGAATCCCATTTTTTATCCTTGAAATTGTAGATGTCTAATTTCTTTTTCAAGGAATCGGGTAGCACCTCACTTTCGTTTTGCAACACACCGGTTGCTTCTAAAATGTAATCATTCGGGAAAGTCAAGTCCACATCATAGGTTCCGAAATCACCATAAAATTCACGGCCTAAGTGCTGGTCGGTGTTCCAGCCGCTTTTAGAATCATAGACACAAATTTTAGGGAACCACTGGCAGCCATTGAAATGTTTGTACTGCCAGACTTGGTAACTCTTCATCCGTCGGCGTGTAGAACCATTTTCGTAATAGGTAGTGAATCGCATGTCAAGCGTTCTGCTGCTACCGGGCAGGATTGGTTTTTTCAGAAACACCTTCATCACTGTGTTATCCAATTCTGTGATTAGACTGTCGCCTCCATCTCTAATATTACTGACTTCGATTCCCAACTTCATCTTTTCATACTTTCCGTATCGCACTTTTTCACCGTTATTCTTTTGGAGATTATCCAGATAGGAACCCGGCTGAAAAGCGTTCTGATACATATTGAAGAACAGAAAGTACAGCGTGTCTGGCGAATTATTGGTATAGGTCAATTGCTGAGTACCTGTAATGATGTTTGTTGAATCATTGATGCTGGCCTTTATTCGGTAGTGAACATCCTGCTGCCAGTAGGCGCCGTGGGGTGTTCTGTTTTTCCAGTAATAAGGATTGCTGGCTGATTGAAAATTGTTTTCGGGCCCTTGGTCGTTATAGTGCTGCGCGTTTACAGTTAAAAAAAGTAGGGTAGCACAAAAAAACAGAGGAGTAAATTTTTTCATCATAAGATTTGACTTTTTTAGATTTGGCGGCTCAAAATAACACGATTTGAATAATCCCGCTTCTAATCAATTACTCTATCAGATTGCGCTGACCCTTCTGCCGAATGTGGGAAGTGTTTTGGCTAAAAACCTTTTGGCTTATTGTGGTAGCCCTGAAGAGGTGTTTCACTTTTCTAGTGCCAGACTGGAGAAGATACCAAATATAGGTAAAGACACAGCAAAAGCCATTTCCGATAAAGCGTCTTTGAAATACGCCTTAGATGAAGCGGAAAAGGAATTGAAATTCTGTGATGATTATAAGATTAAACCACTATTTTTTACGGATGATGAGTACCCGAAACGGCTAAAACATTGTGAAGATTCACCAATGGTGCTTTACTTTAAGGGAAACGCAAACTTAAATGAAGATAGAGTAGTTGGAGTAATTGGCACCAGAAATATTACAGACTACGGGAAGGATTTAACTAAGAAACTGATTCGCGACTTATCGTCTCAAAATATACTTGTTATCAGTGGCCTTGCCTATGGAGTAGACGTGGCGGCTCATAAAGCTTGCCTTGATTTAAACTTAAGAACTGTCGGGGTTCTTGGTCATGGACTTAAAAAAATATCTCCATCGGAGCACAAACAAGTGGCTATGAAAATGGTGTCAAACGGTGGATTACTTACCGAATTTTTATCTACGGATCCAGGCCTTGCTCATAATTTTCCTAAGAGAAATAGAATTGTTGCTGGTCTATGTGATGCCATTGTAGTAGTGGAATCAGCCATTAAAGGCGGTGGATTAATCACCGCCAACATTGCCAACTCATACAATCGTGATGTCTTTGCTTTTCCGGGAAAGGCAAGCGATAAAATGAGCACCGGTTGTAACTTTCTGATCAAAACCAACAAAGCGGCCTTGATTGAAAGCGGTGAAGATTTGCTGAAGGCTATGATGTGGAATGAGGATATAAACCAAAAGGCATCTAAAGAGCCTCGGCAACTTTCTTTAATCCTTTCTCCCGATGAACAGAAGTTATATGAATTGCTGAAAGTAGGTGACACTATAGAAATAGACCAACTACTCTCTGTTAGCGGAATGAGTTCCAGTCAGTTGGCAGGTATTCTTTTGGAAATGGAAATGAACGGCTTGGTGCTTTCCTTGCCGGGAAAGCGATATAAGTTGAATTGAGATTTTAGAA
The DNA here is from genome assembly GCA_016722375.1 of Bacteroidota bacterium. NCBI lineage: Bacteria > Pseudomonadati > Bacteroidota > Bacteroidota bacterium. Next base: position 6,019 of record JADKJG010000006.1, read on the forward strand.
TTGGATTATTTTCAATCTTACTCTGCCGTAATTATTTCTAGGGAAGGGAATGCGATTACTTACTCTTTACTGTAAGTGCTTGTATTTGCTTTTTTAGCAGGGCTATGGTTTTATTCTGTTCCTGCATAGCCGATATAAGTACAGGAATAAGTTCGGTATAATTTAAGCCCTTAAAATGTATCTCTTTAGCCGTTTGTTTCTGTGTTTTAGAATCTAATTCCGCGGGCTGTATATTATCCGAAACTATCTCTGGAAGCACTTCCTCCACGGCAGGGAAATCTGGTTTTTACTAAATGACTTAAGCCATGATAATTGACAAGGGGAAATAAGAATTAGAACACCATTGAACACAGCCTCCACCCAATTAGGGTCCCTTTATCATATACCAGATGCCACTAATAGATAAGTGGAAGGGACAGGAGGTACTTTGACTCTTTCAGATATGACTCTAAACATGCGGTTAAATAGCTATAACATATCATTTCTTCGTGATTTTTTATTAATTAGTTGTATTTCGGCAAATATCCAGACTGTTTTCGTCGCAGAAATAGGCAAAACCGCGCCGGAAATAGGGAAGTCTGCGATGAAAATATGGAAGTCTGTCATGAAATTAGGGAAGTCCGCCACGGAAATAGGTAAGTTTGCGGGAGAAATAGGACAACTCACGATGAAAATAGGGAAGTTGGCAAGAGAATTACCCAAATCCGCCGCAAAAACAGGTGAAATTATGGCTGAAGTGGAGAAGGTCATGAATTTGAATGACAGCATCTCTTGAGCAATTATTACCTTATAAGATAATAAAACTAAGAAGGCCCTTCGGGGTATTTCTTGTAGCCTTAATGTCTTTGTGCCATTTTTGACCCGATGAAAATACTGATGGTTTGTTTGAGAGATTTGGGAGGATGGAATGGAACCCAAGCGCATATATCATTCACCGTTAGTTTTATCTAAATGGAATATCAACAACAGAATAAGAAATTACCATTGATTAAAAGGACTATCCAATAGTTTGGGATACGGTGATATATTTGCCCTTATATTTTCTATGAATTTTCTTATCATTTCTGACAATCAAATTTTGCTTGAGCGGTTTGATGAATTACTGCTGACCAAAGATCTTTACGACTTATATCGGTGGGATTTTGCATGTAGCAAAAGCAATATAGCCTTACAGGAAGCAGGCATCATTCTGACGGAAGAATTGATGATGGTTGATGAAGAGCGAATGGAAAGAATTAGCCGAGACCTACGACCTCATTTTTTCTCTTCACTGCAAGCAGCTTTTTCCGGCGGAATTGGTTGGGTCGGTTAAGTGTATCAACGTTCATCCAGGACTCAATCCGTTTAACCGGGGTTGGTATCCGCAGGTGTTTTCTATATTGAACAAGAAAAAATCAGGCGCTACTATTCATGAGATTGATGAGCAATTAGACCACGGTCCCATCATAGCTCAGAAAGAAGTAGTGATTGAAAAGTGGGACACGTCACTAAGTGCCTATAATAAAATTCTGAATGCTGAGGTGGACCTACTGAATGAAAATCTGGAAAAAATTATTGAAGGAAATTATACTCCTTTCCGCCCCAAAGAAGAGGGGAATGTGAACTTGAAAAAGGACTTCAATGCTTTGCGCGAGATAGATCTGAATAAGCAAGTGAGTATGGAGGAGGCGATAGACTATTTGAGAGCCATGTCGCACGGAGAGTATAAGAACGCTTGGTTTCTCGATCCAACTTCCGGGAAAAAGGTTTACGTAAGTATAGATTTAGAAACACAGGAAGAAAGTTGATGGGTACACAGGTCAGTGTTTGTATCATCAGCTACAACCACGCAAAATATTTTAGAGAGACGATTGAAAGTGTATTGGTACAACGATGTAGTTTTGAATTTGAAATCATTGTTTGTGACGATCATTCTACAGATGGCACTGAAGAAATTATTAAGGAGTATGCCGCAAAATATCCGACACTGATTAAGGCCTATTATTCGGAGAATAATACTGGCATGCATCGAAATTGGGCAAGAGCATTGAAACTTTGTACTGGCAAATACATCGCCCTTCTGGAAAGCGATGATTACTGGAATGATTCGATGAAATTGCAGAAGCAATATGATATTTTAGAAAAGAATCCCGAAGTGGTGGCTTCGTTTACCGAAGCACATATCATTTACGAAAACAATGCGGACGGCTATCCTTGGTATGTTCAAGGCAAAAAAGAAATCTATACAAGAGAAGACATCATTATAAACAATCTCATGCCGACCTGTACGGTTCTGATGCGCAATAACATCTCGGACAATTTTTTCCCTCCGACTTATTATAAAAGCCCCTTTGCAGATTGGATGATTCACTTCCAAAGTTCATTGTTTGGCAATTTTCATTTTTTGAATGAACCTACCTCTACCTATCGAGTTCATAGCAAAGGAGTTTGGGGAGGTATTGATGAAGAAAAGCAATTGCTAAACCGATTGAAGGCGAATGATTGTATGTATAAAACAGCGACAGCGCCGGATATTCGAAAAAGCATCCGTGAGGCAAGAATTAGCTGGCTACAAAAGATTTGTCATCATTATAAATGCCGCTCGAAATATCTCCAATATGCTAAATTTAGGATTGAACTTTTATTAAACTAAAATGGGAAAGGGAATTTCTGTCATAGTATGTTGTTATAACAGCGCCAAACGCTTGCCTGAAACTTTGGGCCATTTAATAAGGCAAAAGATAAATGGTATTGACTGGGAGATTATAGTGGTGGATAATGCATCCACTGACTCAACAGCAGAAGTCGCTAAGAAAATATTATCCGATACCGCTCCATCTGTAAACTATAAAGTTATCGGCGAGCCAGAACCCGGGTTAATCAATGCAAGAAATAGAGGTTTTGCAAATTCAAGTTTTGAATTTGTTCTTTTTTGTGATGATGACAACTGGTTATCGGAAACATACCTGCAAACTGCTTTTAACCTGATGAGCAGCAATCTTAATATGGGGATATTGGGTGGTTGCGGCGAGGCAGTGTTTGAAGAATCGAAACCCGATTGGTTTGATGATTGTCAAATCAATTTTGCTGTAGGAGACCAAGCCCCCGAACAATTAAATATAGACTTACTTAAACTGGAACATGTTTATGGGGCTGGTTTTATGATTCGCCGCCGATTGTTTGATGAACTGGAAACTGGAAATTTCAAAAGCCTTTTATCCGGAAGAAAAGGTAATCAGCTTATTTCTGGTGAGGACAGCGAGCTATGTTGGGTAGCACAACAGTTAGGTTATGAAATCTGGTATTATAGGAAGTTGCATTTTAAACACCTGATGACAAAAGGAAGAATGAAGTGGAGCTATATTAAGAAACTATATTTTGGATTTGGAAGAGCGAATATTTATACGCAAGCATATTATCATTTCAATGCGAACAAGGGGCTGCCAAATTTTGATTTAAGGTTGCCGTTTTGGTTAGATACTTATGTTCACAAATTGAAAGTACTACTTCTGTTTTTGCCAAGGGTGCTGTTTCACTTTAGGGAGGTTGGGAACAAAAATGTATTGAAATTCTATGGCATGCGTGGAGAGCTATATGAATTGTGGAATCTTAAAGAAAAATACAATGAGGTGTTTCTTAATATCATGAAAATGAAGCAAAAGTTAGCCTCCATGAAAAGAACTGTATAGGATGAGCGACGTTTACTTTTCAATAATTACTCCCACTTACAACAGGGCTCATCTGATTGGAAGGACAATAGAATCGGTCATCCAACAATCGTTTACCGACTGGGAACTTATTATTATAGATGATGGGAGTACAGATAACACCAAAGAAGTGGTGTCTAAATATGTAGATACCCGATTGAAATATTTCTGGCAGGAAAATCTTGAGCGCAGCGCTGCACGGAATAATGGAATCGAAAAGGCAACAGGTGAGTTTATTTGTTTTTTAGATAGTGATGATATCTGGCGAAGTCATCACCTAGAAACGCTCAATCAGGCAATTGGTCAAAACCAGAATAAACCTGGGCTCTATTTCACAGGAATGTGCTGGAATTTTCCGGATAGAAAACAGGATGTAGTTTTTGAAAACCCTAAAGGGGAAAACCCCGTTGAATATGTAATAACTAATCAGATAGGAGTACCATGTACGTGCATCAATCGCGTGATATTTGATAAATACAAATTCAACACAACACTAAAAATAAATGAGGATGTAGAGTTGTTTGCAAGAATTGTATCAGAGTATCCTTTAATGCAAATTCCGATAGTTACTGTAGATGTATTAATTCATGGGGAGAATACGAAAGCTCAGGAGCAAGATTATATTACTCCACAAATAATTGCCACCAGATTAATCTTTAATAATGATTCTTTGAAAAATAGAATTTCAGTTTCGTTTAAGAGAAATCGATTATGCAATTTACGACATCAATTAATTAATCACTACTATAATACAGGGCTATACTATAAAATGAATTTAGAGATTATACGCTTTCTGATTTTATATCCACTTGATCCTCGAAACAAATCGAAACTGGTTTTGCTACTTTACCATTTGCCGGGAGGAAACATTTTGAAAAGCATTATTCGAAAACTAAAATGACGGAAGCACAAATTCCTGCGATTACGGTTTTGATGCCCGTATATAATGCCGCAGCTTTTGTAGGAGAAGCTATTGAAAGCATTTTGTGTCAAACATTTACCGATTTCGAGTTTTTGATTATCAACGATGGCTCCACAGATGATTCGGAAAAGATAATTTTTGGTTATCAAGATTCTCGTATCCGGTATATAAAAAATGAGAGTAATCTGCGCCTGATTGCTACACTGAATAAGGGTATCGAACTGGCTAGGGGGAAATATATTGCCAGAATGGATGCCGATGATATAAGTTTACTAGAGCGGCTACAAATTCAATTTGATTTCATGGAGCGGCATCCGGAAGTAGTGCTCTGCGGTTCATGGTACGAGGCTGTCGGATTGAAATCTCAACTGGTGAAATATGTAGGCGGCCATCAACAAATTATGTTGAAAATGCTTTATCAATGCCATCTCTGTCATCCAACTGTTGTATTTCGCAAGAAGGTAGTGGATAGTTTCCAGCAAAAATTTGATCGGTCTTACTTGCACGCAGAAGATTATGAGTTTTTTACACGGATTGGCGAAACACATCAATTGGATAATATCCAACAGGTACTATTAAAATACCGCCATCATGTAAGCAGCGTGTCGAGTAGTAATCGTCAAATTCAATTTGATAATAGTACGCGGATTAAAAAGCATTTGTTCAGCAGGCTTGGCATGCGTGTAAGCAATCGGCAATTGGAGGTTTTTAGAAAAATTGCAGAGCACAACTATGAAAAATCAATGGATTTTGTAGTGGAGTCTAGAGAGTTATTAGAAGATATGTTTCAAGGCAATGAGAGGAGTTGCTTTTTTGATTCTATATTTTTTAAGAGAGCCATGGCCAGTTATTGGTTCCATGTTTGCTACAATTCAACAAATATGGGCTTTCCGGTTATACAGGCTTATTCTAATTCAGTAATAAGGCAATATTTTAATCCAGGCTGGCTTTACAAATTTAAATTCTTTATCAAGGCGCTTTTCAAAATATGAGCGAGCTTCCTTTTTTTAGCATTATTATCCCGACCTACAATCGGGCAGACTTGATTGGCAAAGCCATTCAAAGTATTGTGACACAAACCTATTCAGACTGGGAATTGATTGTTATTGATGATGGCTCAAAAGATAATACCAAGGATGTTGTTGTTGGATTTAATGATCCTCGGATTAAATATGTATGGCAACAGAACCAGGAACGTTGTGAAGCTAGAAATAACGGTATTAAATTAGCTCAGGGAAAGTATATCTGCTTTTTGGACAGTGATGATTATTATTTGTCCGATCGCCTTCAGTTGTTGTTTGATGAATTATCAATCCGCAAGTTTCCCGTGGAGTTATTTTTCACACCACTGATTCATGAAAAAAATGGTCATTTCAGTCAAATTGAACCGAAAGAAATTTCAGCACAAACTGTTTTTGACGACATAGCACAGTCCGTCATTCACAGCCAGCAGGTGTGTGCGGCCAGAGTCATTTTCAAGGAGTTTCTGTTTGATATCCAATTCCACATTGGAGAGGACATGGAACTGTGGCTGCGCATTGCCCGAAAGTATAACATCACCCTACTAAAAGCCCAACACTCCATTGTGGTTGTAGATCATGAGAACCGTTCGGTTAACTATAAACTCAATAATAGTTATGCGGAACAATTGAAAACACTACGACATATCTTTTCTCCGGAACATTCAGGAAAGGTCGTTTCCAAAAGTATTCAAAACCAGTTAATTGGAAACTGCTATTTTGGAATTGCCCGATTTTATATCTATGACGGGCAACGGTTCCGTGCGTTATGGTGGATGTTTCGTTCTGTTTTTGCTGACTTACAATCTATTCAACAAAAATTCAGGATTAACATATTGTTAAAATTACTCTTTCTCTATCCGATTAAAACCGTTGAAACCCTAATTCATTATTGAACTGAGAGAAATATGAAAATCCTACACGTTATACCATCGCTGAATAAAGGAGGGGCAGAAAGGCTAGCTGTGAATATTAGCACTGAACTAGGGCACCGCCCGGGAGTAGATATTAAATTGGTCACCTTTAGAAAAGACAATGCTTATTTGGGTTTGATCGGTGACGTGGATGCCCAAACTATCCCTGCCTTTGTTATTCCTTCTCTAACTGGCAAAGGAAGGGTGGATGTACACTCATGGATTCGGCTTCTGGATGAATTCAAGCCAGATGTCATTCACTCCCATCTGTTTGAGTCGGAGATGGTGACCCGCTATACACTTCGACCCGGAACAGTTTATGTGACGCATTGTCATGACAACATGGCCCAGTTAAAAAGTTTCTCTTGTAATACGCTTTTCAACAAAACGGCACTGACAAACTTTTATGAACGGAGGCTTATCTTGAAACAATACGAGAAATGCAACAACCATTTTGTGGCTATTTCAAAGGACAATTTCGATTTTATTCGAAGTGTACTTCCTGATTCGTTGAAACAAAATGTGCTTCTAATGCACAATGCCATTCATTTTAAAAAGTTCAATGTAGCGGATAGAGAGAGAAATCGGGCAGAAATTAGGATGGTGAACACCGGGAGGTTCGTCTCGTGGAAAAACCAGATTTTTCTAGTAGAAATTCTCAAACTGCTTCGGGATAGGGGAGTAATTGCAACAATTACTTTTCTCGGCGATGGAGCTGAACTGGCGTTGGTAAAGGCAAAGGTTATCGAATATGGATTGCAAAATCAAATCGAGTTTACTGGGAATGTAGAGCATGTAGAAGCCTATTTGCGCAACGCGAACTTGTATGTTCATACCGCATACATTGAACCTTTTGGCTTGGCATTAGTAGAGGCGATGGCTGCAGGCCTTCCGGTAATTGCGCTTGATGGAGGTGGAAACCGGGATCTGATTCAAGAAGGAGTGAATGGGTACTGCATAAAAAAACAAGAGGCTGATTTATTTGCAGATAAAATAATTGGTTTAATGCGTAACGAAACTTTATATCACACTATGAGTCGTAATGCGGTAGCGTTTGCTAAAGGTTTTGATATGCCAGCTTATGTTGATCGTTTGCTAGAAATGTATCAGCAATGGGTTCGGGAAAATAATCAGAGTATCAAGGCTGATTCGACGAAGGCGGGATAATTTATTTCGGCATTAAAGTTTTGATCCCAAATATGGAAAGCTGAATCCCGCATTTGCTGTTTGGCATTTTCAGGAAGTAGCGCATATTTTTCAATGGTAAAGGCAATGTCCGCCGGACTACAATTTCTAGAAAGAAGAAACCCATTTTCTCCTTCACGGATGATTTCAGAAACACCGCCCACATTAGTTGCAATAGTAGGAATGCCGAAAGAATTGGCCTCCATGATAGAAACTGGCAGGCCTTCAGTTTCGCTAACATTGATGAAGACGTCTATTTTTTCTCTTGCGTAATAATTCAGCAAGTCCTTATTATCGATATGCCCATCCATTCGGAATGAAATATTTGGCAGGCTTTCTAATTTTTCTTTAGCCAATGATTCCATTTGGATTTTCAGTTTGCCATCGCCGACATGCTCCCATTCTATTTCGATATTCTTTATCAGAGTTAGGGATTCTATAATTAGATGGATTCTTTTAAGCGGAATGACGCTGGAGCAACTGACTAATTTTATTTTTACCGTATTCGGTTGCGAGCGATTCGCATTAGGATTGAAAGTGCCCAATCGGGACAGCTTTAATTTATCTGAAAATTGTTGACCGGTTATATTGTCGAGATAATTCTTTCCTGCTTCAGAAATACTGAAACAAGCATTTGCGTGGGTAAGAATATATTTTCTAAAAGGCAAATAGGGTGGATGATGCCTTTCAAAATATAAATCCCATCCGTGAGCGCGACAGAAAAACTTCACCTTAGGATGTTGACGCTTAAACATGCCCATGCCGATAGCCAGATCTTTCATCCAATAAGAATATAGGTAGAGCTGTTTTTCATCTAGAGAATATTCACGCAATAGTTTTTTGATTAAATCATTCATTTCGAATGCTTTAGCGTAACCGCCCAAAAGGATGGAAACGATAGTCTTGCTAAGCGGCAGTTTTCTTTCGCTTTGGATGAAATGAAGTTCTTCGCGAACATCCTTACTGAATATGCTGCATAAAACCAATGCTTTGTTTTTGAGCGAGGCATCATAGGGAATGCGAATGGTTTTGACGTGAGGTGGAAGGGGCCGGGGCGAAGCACCGCTGATACTGGTGGTGATGATGAAAATCTGCTCAAACTTTGCCGCGAGGAAGGGAAACTCATTTTCTACAAACACTTCGCTCTGGCCAAAGGGGAAATCAGAGGTAAGCAAAAGAAGCGTCTTCATATTTCAATGTGCTAAAATACTAAACCTCTCTCCTTACTTAAATGTGCTCGTATTCCAGAAAAAAGCTGGTTTGAGGTTTGATTTCAAGATATAAACAAGAAAGACCGGACAAGCCGGTCTTTCTTGCAAAATTATTCTCTCTCCGAATTAGTCCAAAATCTTTCCGGTCTTTTTAGAAAATCGTACGGTCTTACCTTTTTCCTCTTTCCTTCCAATGCGAGTAGCTTTGCCTTCGCTCATCAACTGAACATTGGAAATATGAATAGATCCAGGGGTTTTAACGATCCCACCCTGAGGATTTTTAGCATTAGGCTTCGTATGCTTGCTGTTAAGGTTCACGCCATCCACAAACACACGGGAGTTCTTGCGGTCCACGTCAATAACACGTCCTTTTTTCCCCTTGTCATCACCGGCGGTAATGATTACTTCGTCATTCTTTTTTACATGAAATTTCATGGCTCTATATTTTCTTTATCTTGGAATTATAATACTTCAGGTGCCAGAGAAACAATCTTCATAAATTGCTTGTCGCGTAGTTCGCGTGCAACTGGACCGAAGATACGCGTACCGCGTGGTTCATCCTGTGGAGTTAACAATACTACGGCGTTGTCATCAAAACGTATATAAGAACCGTCCTTGCGACGGGTAGCGCAAGTTGATCTTACTACGACGGCAGGAGAAACGCTTCCTTTCTTTACGCCACCGGTGGGTAAGGCTTTCTTAATGGTAACAATGACTTTATCACCGATGCGGGCATATCTTCTCTTAGTTCCTCCTAACACACGGATAACCAAAACTTCCTTTGCTCCGCTATTGTCTGCCACGTTGGCTCTTGATTCCTGCTGTAACATTTTTTATTGTTTTGAATTTTAAATGATGGAAGTTAAATGAAATAGTATTACTTAGCTCTTTCCAGCACTTCCACTAACCTCCAGCGCTTGGTTCTGCTATAAGGACGTGTTTCGCTGATTTTCACGGTATCACCAGTCTTGGCATCATTCTTTTCGTCATGAGCCTTAAACTTCTTGGTAGTCTTCACAAACTTTCCGTAGATAGGGTGCTTTACCTTTCTTTCGATAGTAACCGTGATAGTCTTTTCCATTTTATCGCTGGTTACCAGACCAACCCTTTCTTTCCTGAGATTCCTTTCCATAATTGATTAGGCTTTATTATTCTTTTTACGATTTGTTTGTTCCGTGAGCAGGCGGGCAATATTTCTTCTCTTCGCTCGAACGCTCAATGGATTATCTAAAGAAGAAACGGCATGGCCGAATTTCATCTTTTGTAAATCGGCTTGTTCTGTCTTTATTTTTGCATCGAGATCTTCGCCGACATACTGCCGGATATCTTCCTGATTTATCTTCTTATTAGCTCCCATTTTATTTCAGATTTACTGTTGAATTAACCTTCCACCGCGTCACGACGGGTGATGAATTTAGTCTTAACACTCATTTTATGAGCAGCCAAAGTCATTGCTTCGAGTGCTATATTGCGTGGAACGCCGTCCACTTCAAATATGATTCTACCTGCCTGAATGGGCGCCTCCCAACCTTCCGGGTTACCTTTACCTTTACCCATCCGCACTTCTAAAGGCTTCTTGGTGATGGGTTTGTCCGGGAAAATGCGAATCCAAACTTTTCCTTCACGTTTCATGAAGCGGGTGAATGCCACACGAGCCGCTTCAATTTGCTTATTGCTGATTTTGCCGCTTTCTAATGACTTCAAAGCATAGGTGCCAAAAGCAATCTCATGACCGCGCTGGGTGGTTTCTGCCACTCTGCCCTTCTGGGTTTTTCTGAATTTCGTCCGTTTAGGTAATAACATGACTTGGTATTTTTACTTGAGTATTAAACTATCTTCTGTCGCCTCTTTCTCCACGGGTGATTCTTCCCTTTGGTTGGCGTTTTTCTTCTTTTGGTTCCCCGGAAAAATAATCTACCAGATTTTTCTTTCCATATACTTCCCCTTTACAGACCCAAACCTTGATACCGATTTTTCCATAGACCGTCTGGGCCTCTGTGATACTGTAATCAATATCTGCTCTCCAAGTGTGAAGGGGAGTTCTTCCTTGTTTATATTCTTCACTCCGGGCAATTTCTGCACCACCAATACGACCCGATACACGAATCTTGATTCCTTCTGCACCCATACGCATAGCAGAAGCAATCGCCATTTTTACCGCACGACGGTAATTGATACGCGCCTCTAACTGCTTGGCAACGGTTTCACCAACAATAGCTGATTCCATCTCAGGGCGACGAATTTCAACGATATTGATTTGTACATCTTTGCTTGTTAACTTTTTCAACTCTTCTTTCAAACGATCCACTTCGCCGCCACCCCTTCCGATGATGATGCCCGGGCGGCTGGTGTGAATAGCGACAGTCACTCTCTTCATGGTCCTTTCAATCACAATACGAGAAATACCCCCCTTTTGTATACGGGCATTAATGTATTTGCGGATTTTCTCGTCTTCTACGAGTCTGGTAGCAGCGTCTTTTCCGGCGTACCAGTTGCTTTCCCAGCCACGGATGATGCCGAGGCGATTGGATATAGGACTTGTCTTGTGACCCATCTATATTTCTTATTTAATGATTCGTTTTTTTGAAAAATGGAGCGCAAAGATAGATTTTGCCCACATAGTTGCAAATGTTTGTGATAATATTTTCTGCTCCTTTGGTGATATGTGGGGATTTGGGGCTGCTGTTAGGTTCTTTTTATGAATTTTCTGAAAGTATTTGCCCGATAAACGACAAATAATGACAAATATTAACCAAGTATAAAAATTGTCGGCTTATCTTCGCGGCCTTTAATTTTAACACTATGAACAAACAGATTACTTCTCTCTTTACAATGCTTTTCTTTCTTTTCATCACCTCTTCGGCTCAGATAAACGATACGGTTCCTGACCAATTTGCCAATATTGATGGAATAAAAATACACTATAAAATATATGGTAAAGGAGACCCGCTCATTCTCCTTCATGGCTCGTTGGAAAGCATGAAAGACTGGGCCAAGCAAGTGCCTGAATTTTCCCGACACTATCAGGTGATAACAGTGGATAACCGAGGTCATGGTATGAGTACCTTCGAGGATCGTAAGATGGATTACGCACTCCTCTCAGAAGATGTCCTCAAATTAATGAGTGAATTGAAGATTGACAGCGCTCATATTGTAGGTTTCGGTGACGGAGGAATTATGGGGCTTTACCTCGCTATTAACCATCCGGAGAAAGTACGCAAACTAGTAGCGATAGGCGCCAATTATAAAGTAGATACTACGGCCGTTTACGGGCAAATACTTAATAAAGTAAAGGCCTGGGACAATGAAAAAATGTATCAGTTTGTAAAAAATAATTTCAAAGGATACCAAAACTTTAGTCAGATCACCCAATTTACTCAGCGCATGAAAACCATGCTGTTGACCGAGCCGAATTTGACATTAAATAACTTGAGGGAGATAAAATGCCCGGTGTTATTTATAGCCGGTGATCATGACATCATCAAGCTAACGCATACGGATGAAATGTTTGAAAACGTAAAATACGGTAACCTGCTTATTGTTCCTGGAACAAAGCACTATCCTCAAAAGGAAAAACCGCAGTTAGTTAATACTGCTATTCAGGATTTCCTGAATAAAAGGTTTGTGAGTTTAAGTCGCTTTTAATAAGATGATGAAAGGATACCCAAAAAAAAAGCCCGCAGGTCTTCAGACCTGCGGGCTTGTATGTTTAAAGAGTTGACTGGTTACTTCACATTTCCGATAAACACTCTCTTGGTAGTAGTAACCCCTTCGTTCTTCACTTTTACAATCAAGTAAGCAGCTTCCAGATTTGGAATCTCCTTAGAGTAGATAGAAGAGCGACCGAATTGCTCGCTGCTGATTAGTTGACCGATGATATTGTAGAGATCAATCTCTGCCTCCACCTTGGTTTGACCACCGAAGTCAATAAACACGCGGTTGTCAGCACTCCAGATATTCAGCTTCTTGCTCGTGTTGTTTGCCAAGCCTGTAGCTTCTCTCGAAGTAATAGTGATGGTCTGAGACGTAACAGACTTACAACCTGCTTCGTTCAGCACGGTCAACGAAACCGTGTAAACACCCTCGCTGGTGTAACGGTGAGTAGCATCAGTGGTGCTGGCATTGCTTCCATCGCCAAAGTTCCATTCAGTAGTCACTGCATCTGCATTGTGAGCATTGAAGGTGATGTCCTCCTGTGCTTTAGCGATATAGTTGCTGGCAGTGAAAGCAGCTACAATAGATTGCTCTCCGCCCACCTCGATATTCTTCATCACCACATAGCCGTTGTTATCGCTCAAAGTCAAGGTGTAAACCCCTGCATTGGCGCTTACATGAACCGGTGAAGAAGCGTTCAGCGTTCCGGTAGAAAGTACCGTGCCGTTGTTATCCGCCACGCTATAATCCCAGTTGGCACTTCCCGGCTGTGTTAATTCAATCATGCCGCTGCCACTGCAACTGGCTTCGCTGGTCATGATTTGAGCCGCAGGAGTGAAATGAAGAACAAAGCGGTCTTGATTATCTGTTTTCTTGGTGCTGAAAGTATAGTCGCCATTTCTCAGGTTATGCCATACTCCGGCTTGCTTGTCCTCTAAGTATATATACGTAGTCGGATCGAAGGAAGACAATTCCTGTGCCGACAAGGTCATGGTTCCGTTCACTTCCGGTCTCAATCCCATTGGAACAGTAGTAGTCTCCTGAAGAGCATGAAGGGTATTAATCGAATAACCTCTACCGGCATTCAGGTGAGTGAACAACATAGGCTTTCCGACAGCACTGCTCGATTTGTTGGCATCGAAAGCTCCGTCAAAGCCGATGGTGGCATCTGCATTAAACTGAACAGTGGTGAGGTCTTTCATACCGTTATAGTTCAATTCCATCACCAAAGTATTGTTCATATCTGTTCGATAAAAAGTAGTGTTGCTGGCTCTCACTCTTTCGCCTTGATAGAAAGGATAAGAACCGTTGTTGCCTGCCGAAGTCTTCAATACCATGAAAGCCTGGAAAGGAGCAATATCAATTTGTCCTTGTGCGCCCGGAGCGCCAATCACCTTAGGAATCCAGCTACCGGAGAAAGGTCCGGAGGTCTTCCACACCTGCACCTGATTGTCAAAGCCATCGCCTATGCGAGAGATGGTGAGGTGTAGCGTAGAAGGATAAGGATTGCCCACTAAGTTCCATCCCGACTCAATCGGAGTTAAAGTGGATTGAAGCGTAGCTACCGGAATGCTGCCTTTATTATTCATACCGCTGATGGATATGTTTCCGGTATTAGGAACTCCGGTAACCGTTTTAATACTATTGCCGGCCAAGTAGGCAGAATAGCCCTTTCCGTTTTCCATATTTCCTTGGCTCTTCACCATCCAGTTGCCCAATTTGCAGGCACCCGGTGCCTGATGGTCATCATCATAAGCAAAGATAGAGCCATAGACCGTAGTCTTCGCGCTTTGTGATTCATCACAGTTGGCGGTAGGGGTAATAAACGAACCATCCGGTCCGCTGGCACCTATCTGACTGAGTGCCGGAGTACTGACTGGTGAACTGATATAGTGTTGGTTGTATCCACGAATCGGAACAAAGCGATCGGCCAGAATGCTGCCGGTCAGGTTGCCGGTGAAGCCGGAAGTAAAGTCATCAATATAAGCACAGTGCGTATCAGAAGTAGAGCGCAGACGCAGACTGCTGCCGCCGTCTATCAACAAGTTGCCGGACGCTAAATGCAATCCTTTATTGATAGAAACACTCGCCGCATTGATCAGCGATACATCGCCGTCGCCGGCCACACTGTTGTTGAAAATTCTAAGAATATCAAATTGAGTGCTGCCCTCAATTGTTTGAGCTGCTGTGCCTAGCATAATCACCTCTCCGTTGCCCAGACTCAAAGTCTTCGAGCCGGTTCCTCCGTTCCAGTTGCCGCAAACCTGTAGGTTGAAGCCATTAGCAGTTACGCGGGCATTGGTTTGCAGGGTGATATCTCCTACACTGTAATTGGCGATAGAAATAATCGGGAATCTTCCGTTGATAGGGTTAGAAGTAATCAGCACTTGCGCCGAGCAATCATTAGGAATACCTACCGGGTTCCAGTTCGTTGCATCATGCCATGCGGTGCTTGTGGCACCTGTCCAGGTGCTTCCACCACCACAGGTCGAAACCGTTACCGCAGCATTTCCATTCATCGTGGCAGAACAAGCCCCGTTGGTGGCAATCACCGTATAGGTAGTAGCCGTGGTTTGGTTGCCAAAAGAAATAGCCGAACCGGTATTTCCTGCAACAGGGCTGCCTACATTCGCTACCCCATCTTTCAACTGATAGTTGACTCCGGTTTGAGAGTTGGACAAGCCAACAGCGACACCGCCGCCGCCCGAGCAATAATTACCACCTCCGGTCACATCATAAACCGTAGGATCGGTACAATTCAAGGTGGTGACACAGGCTGTTACTGGAGACACGTTTACGCTGAAATTATCCAGAATAACATCATAATTATGAGCAGCCCCGCTCGAATTAGACCAGATTCCAAAATTGAGGTTGTTCTTATAAGTAAGAGCGCTGATATTAAACGTCAACTCTACCCTTTCACAATTCCTTGCCTTATCAAAATAAACGTTCTGCGTACTCGTAGTACCATTGGAAGTATATAAGCCACCGCCATAAGACCAATCTCCTACCCACATATATATGCGGTCGCTAAGATAACTGGCGCTGTATGAATTGGTCATGTCAAAACTTACCGTTACTGTGGTCTGTCCGGTACCATCAAACTTTTCTGAACGCAACAGGCTACCTGTTCCGTTGGCGGCAGATGGCTTATTATATTGTAGTGCGTTTCCAGAACATCCACCGGTTGTGATCCGGCTCCAAGTGCCGTTAGATCCTCCCAAGTCACAAAAAATCCAAGGGATACTTGATATTTGGCTGCCACAATAATTGGATACATAAGTATATGAATCGAAATTCTGCACTCCGTTGGTGCCCCATGTTGGGGTAAGCCCTACACCGTTAAATTGAACATCTCCATCTGCATTTTTCGCCTTGGCATAAAAGCAGTATTGAGTATTCTGAGTAAGGCCGGTAACGATTTTCGTTCCCCACTGTGCGGCAGTTTGGAACACTTCGGTTGCTCCTAAAGTTCCATTGGCCTGAACATACTGGCCGGTTGTAGAGCAATAAAGAGAGTAGGTAGTGATAGTCGGATTGGCTACCGGTGTTTCTGCTGCTACAGTAACCTGTACACTGCTGCCCGATGGATTATTCACAGTTGGCACCGCAGGGAAATCACAAGCCGTATATCTCGGCCCGGCAATCGTACCCCAGTCGCAAGTTTGTACTCCATCCTTTGCTCTTACCCGGAACCAGTAAGGAGCATTTGGATTATCTCCTGCATTGAAATCATAACTGGGCGAGGTAACCGATGCCTGATTGCCATAGGTAATACCATCAACAGAAGACTCTATGTCATATCCGGACGCTCCTGATGCCGCATTCCAGTTACAGTTATGTGATGGGGTTTGCTCCGTTCCTGACGGCTATATTGGTAACCTGCACCAAACCAATTGGGAGCAGAATAACAGTACCGATAATCTTCTACTTCAGAATACATCTGCATACCATCTCCTGTCAAGTTGTTACAGCCGGTCATGGCAGTGGCTAGGTTGTAACTGCTGCCATCATCATAGCGCAACCTAACGCGCATCGCCACTTGCTTGCCGTCAATGATGTCCGGTGTCGGGATCGTCATAGTTAAATAAACAGTTGGTGCGATCCTGGGTTGGCTATCCTTCCAACTATATGCCGTTGGCATACACATAAATCTAGCCGTCGCCATTATAATCAATAAAGAGGCCACAGGCATCTGTATAACCACTATGTTCAACATTGACCGTATAACTTTGTCCTTTTTCCAAAACTAAACCTTTAGAATAGGAACCCATCATGTTGGAATAGTTATACATGGTAATGGTAGATCCAGCCTGAACACCAAAGAACTTCCCGTTGTTATCCAATACGGTTCCCCATGGGCTGGTGGCCAATACCCGGCTGATATAAACTTTATCTGTCGTGGCGTTGGTTTTTACCACATCGGCTGTGCCGTTCACGCCGCCGCAAACCTGAGTGCCAATAGTTGGAATAATGTAAAGACCGAAATCTTCTGTCATGAATTGGCATCTACCACAAATGGATCAACTGGTGGCATCGATTCCGCGGAAAGCCAAATCCTGACCGGTCATTGTCTCTTGAAGAAGGAAAACTACCGTGCTATAGGCCGGTGGTGGCTAGCGAAATATTGGCCTATTCCATCGTTCCCTCCGGTTGAATCCAAAAGATAGGTAGCGCCGCCATCAATTAACTGATGACCGTACCGTACCATACGGGTACTTTTCCGGCAGCAGTACCCCAACCTAATATCGGAAAGAAACCTGTATATCTTTAAAGCCTCTGGCCGGTATGGTCCTGTAGAACCAACGGGCGTGTAGCGGATATTCCCATAAGAAGTTCCCCGCCCGAGTGCATTGCCAGTAAATCCATCAGCAAATTCCGGAAACAGAATAAGGGGCTTTATTATAGCAGGACCAAACATTTCTATAGTTGCCCGACTGAGCGGCAGTGCTGCTGGCCAACCAGCCATCTTGAGGCGTTACCTCCAAAACATTCCTTGTGTAAATCCATCAAAGTTCTGTGTGTACATGGCTGTCTTTATCTGCCGTGGTAAAGGACCAAACCGAACAGCCCGAAGCGGATCCATAAGTATTCTTTGGAACTATCTGCCAGTAATATTGTGTATTTGGAAGAAGGCAACCCGGGTTATAGGTTATACTCGCTGTATTTCCCGCTAATGGTGGTGTACTGCTCGTGCCAAAATAAACATCATAACTGTCCGCAGAACCCTCTGCGTTCCAAGTCAATTGAACGCCTGTGGCTGAATTGGTAATAGCGTTGGTAGGCGAAATGTAACTCGTACAGGACGGTGGAGAAGCAGGTGAAGTATAATCCACTTCCAATACCGGTGCTAAAGCGCCCCCGGCTGCTCCATTTAAAGTCCAATATGTGTTATTTGCAAAAGCGGTTCCGTCGTTAGTAGCGCGAAAGGCGACATTGAAATATTGATTGCCCGCACCGAAGTTCGTATTTA
Organism: Bacteroidota bacterium; assembly: GCA_016722375.1. Lineage (NCBI taxonomy): Bacteria > Pseudomonadati > Bacteroidota > Bacteroidota bacterium. The sequence goes on from JADKJG010000006.1 coordinate 24,083, forward strand.
AATGTGTAATAGGGTTGTAGGCTGATCCATTCCCTATTAAGGAGCGCCATCCCACAACTCCCCGCCGGAAGGCCTGTAGCTGTAAACACACATAATATTGGCTAGCATTGATAGCTAGAGCAGTATATAAACTTGCAGCCGATGCTGATGCGCGGGTTCACACTGGTTAGCGGTCCTGCATTAATTCCAGCACTACCCAAACGGGTAGCTGCAATCTTCATTCTCATATCCGAAACATTTACCGGTTATGGCTGTACCAGGATGATATAATGAGGTCATATCAAACTGGCACCAACCTCTCACTAAGTCATTAACTGCACCTACTCTTCCCATGAAGATAGCCGCATTCACTTTAGTTGCTCTCAGCTGCGCCAGTATAGCCTGCTGAACTAGCGAGCGAAGTACTTGGATAATAAGTCCCAGTGGGGTCAATAGCTAAGGAAAAACCCGTGCAGGGTCTTTAACCAAGTGGGTGCTTACGCGAGTCATGACCGTAAGGTATTCCCATTTCTCTGTGCCTGAATATCTGCAATGTTATTGTCGGCAAGCAAAGGTCTGTAGTTGGCAGCGCCGAAACCATCGCCCACAACGGGTGATTCATATTCATAAACCATTCTTCCGCTTATATCTTTCAGAATAACAGTTCCTTCCTGGCTCAATTCATAACTCCAGTTGGCATCTATCTGTATATCTTCAGCAAACACCATATAGTCTGCTCCGGAAGGTACGGAAGAAAGAATGCTGGCATCATTAATAATGTAGTTCAACTCTCTTCTTCCTGCCGAGAGGGTGTATTGTGCATCCACCGCAGGGTAAAGGTTTTTGTAAGTAATTTTATTGCCATCCACCGTAGACGCTACATCTGTGGAAGAGATCGAATTGAAAGCCGTTCCATTCTTTTCCCAATAGAAACGGGTATTCAAAAACTCCTTTACCTCACCCTCTGTACTTACACTCAACAAACCACCCGAAGAATGGTTGGCGAAGTAAGACTTCATCAGGTTGGTGCTATTCACATAAGAATAAGCAGCATGATTGCCGAGTAGGTTAGGCTGAATATTTGCGTCTATGTCATAATATTTTCCGCCATCCTCGTAGTGGATTATACCTGCCGAAAACACCCCCGTATAGGTTCCATCATCATTTTTGAAATGCTTGGAGTTGAAATCACGCTTGCTCACATCCTCTTTGGCAGGGTCTTTTCCATAAGCCCAAGTATTCTCTTTGACCGCAGCCGACTTCAACTGAGCCCCGACTTCTGTTCCAGCCAAAAGGCTTTTACTCTGCCCGAAGGACATAGCAAAATCGCCCAGCGCGATGATTAATAAAGATGTCCGTCGTCTGATTGATGTTGCATTGTAATTCATAACCCTGATTTAAGAATAAATAGAAAATAAATATGTTTGATTGTCCAGTAAATCGCCCCGTCCTAACAAGGTTTCAGTTTGATATAGCGATTCAGGTGCAAAAATAATACCAAACCGCCTGCTTGTCAAACTGACACATATCAGTTTGTTAAAAAAAGGCGGAGGCCTTCAAAGCTCATTTCTATATTCAGAATAAGAAAACAGATAGGCTGTAACGATGCAAGGCAGTGAAACACAGTGAATGCGTGGCACTGTGGGTCCAATAGCTTCTGCGCAAGATGAATGTTAAAAGCACAACATAATTCAGTTGATTTGTGCCATTCTTTATTGATTAAGACTAATATAGTTTATAACAGGATGGCTACTTCTTCACGAAACGTGAGGAATTATAAACTACAAAAGTCTTAGAGACTTTTGTAGTTTGAGTTTAGAACCCCTTCAGGCAATGTCATTATTTAATAAACTTCTTCGGAAAATCGTCCATTTGTCTCCCTCTGGAGGGAGCGTAGAGGGAGGAAATTAATCAAGCCTGATTTTCCGAAGAAGTCTAATAGCAAAATTAGATGGTAGTGACGGCTGTTTCACCCCTCGCTTTCGGAGGACAAGGGTAGCCCTCCTTATTATAAGTACTCCTAAATTGTTAGACGGCTGTTACTCCCATCTCCTTCGGAGAGGGGTTGGGGGTGAGGCCGGCTGTTGTAGTTTAACCCACCCTCGCGCTGTCTTTATTCCCCATTCGATCCAAAGGACTCCTTTGGAGGGGTAGGGAACTTGCTGACAGGATCCCATCTCTTATTAAAAAATACCTAATATCAGCTATTCGGTACCGATCTGCTGCTAACAGGCACCGAATCGTAGCTAACAGGGACCGAATAGCAACGAACAGGCACCTGTCTTTGGCTAACAGGGACCGAGTAGCAGCTAACAGGCACCTGTCTCTTACTAACAGGGACCGAGTAGCAACGAACAGGCACCTGTCTTTAGCTAACAGGGACCGAGTAGTAGCTAACAGGCACCTGTTTCTTACTAACAAAAACCGAATAGCTACGAACAGGGACCGATCTCTTGCTAACAGGGACCGAATAGCTAGAGATGGGTACCGAATAGCAAATTATCGGTCAAGAATGGAAAGGCAATCGGACAGTTTGTCAAAGAAACCACCTCCATTTATTCTGTTCCTCCCCCGTCCCGCTGATAGAGGCGGTCCACCCTCCTGAATTTATTTCGGGAGAGTGTAGAGGGAGGAAATTAATCAACCCTGATTTTCCGAAGAAGTCTATTTAAGCACCTGAACAAACAAGTTTTGGTGCTGAACCAACATGTTTCAAGCCGTAACATGTGTGATTGGGTGCAGAGCTAAGGTGTTTCAGTCCAGAACATGTATGTTTTTGAGTAGAACCAACAAGTTTCGGACCAAAACATACGTGTTTTGGTGCAGAACTAAGGTGTTTCAGTCCGGAACGTATGTGTTTTGGTGCAGAACCAACATGTTTTGGCGCCGAACCAACATGTTCTGGTGCCGAACCAACATGTTTCAGTCCGGAACATGTGTGATTGGGTGCAGAGCTAAGGTGTTTCAGTCCAAAACATGTATGTTTTTGAGTAGAACCAACAAGTTTCAGACCAAAACATACGTGTTTTGGTGCAGAACTAAGGTGTTTCAGTCCGGAACGTATGTGTTCTGGTGCCGAACCAACATGTTTTGGTGCAGAACCAACATGTTTTGGCGCCGAACCAACATGTTCTGGTGCCGAACCAATAGGTTTTGGTCGGGTGATGATAAACTACAAAAGACGAAATCAAACTACAAAAGTCTTTAAGACTTTTGTTTTTGGTGCTGACTTGTTTGTTATATCTTTATTAGACTCTTCGGAAAATGAAAAGCAAAGTTGTGGGCTAAAGCCCATATCTCATTTCTTGTCTTAAGCCCGTGCTTAAGCATGGGCTTAACAAATGCCAAACAGCATGGGCTTAAGCTCTGAAAGGTATTTTCCGAAGAAGTTTATTGTCAGCCTTATCAGTTATTTCCGTGTCATCTGCGTTCCATTTATATGATGTTCATCAAGAGCTCCGCCTTCCGGCCAAAGCAAATCATCATAAGCTCAAATTATTCCTGTAAGTTTGAGCCACCAAGTAAAAATCAAAAACAGGGCAGCGCGTTAGCAGCACAAATGAATCGGGAGAGAAGAATTTTTCTATTGTCTATTGTCTTATGTCTCCTGTCTTGCTGGTCGGTGCAAGCGCAAGTCAATGTAGAGCGCTTTGGACAAAACAGGATTCAATATAAAAACTACACCTTCTCTTATTATGAGAGCGACCACTTCGTCACCCACTTCTATCAGGGTGGGCAGGATGTGGCGAAGTATGTGATTAAAACTGCGGAAGATAATTTGGATGAAATATCGAAGATGTTCGACTTTGGTTACAGCAAACGGGTGGACATCATCGTTTATAACAACATCAGCGAACTGAACCAGACCAACATCGGCATCTATGAACCGGAGCAAAGCCCCGGTGGAACTATCAAACTGCCCGACAATAAAATTTTCATCTATTTCAATGGCGACCACGGCAACCTGCGCAGTCAGGTGCGGCAGAACATCACACGAATTTTTTTGGATAAGATGGAGCGCGGCACCAACTTTGGCGAGGCGATTCAAAATGCAGTGCTGCTCAATTTGCCCGACTGGTATAAAATAGGACTGGAGCGATATGTGGGTGATGGCTGGACCAGCGAACTGGAAGACCGCCTGCGCGATGGAATCATGAGCGGGCGATTCAAGAAACTGAACCGGCTGCCGAGAGAAGAATCTGTTTTGGTGGGGCAGTCTATGTGGCACTATATAGAGGAGGTGCATGGCAAAACTGCGCTCGCCAATATCCTCTATCTCACGCGGGTGAACCACAACGTGGATAATGGCTTTCTTTTTGTTCTGGGAGAAGATATGGAGATCACCTTCCAGAAATGGTATGAATATTATGTGCGCCGGTTCGAGGAAGAAGAAAGAAAAACGGTGATGCCTCCCGACAGTACGATAGTGAAAGCAAAAATTCGCAAGAGCAAAAGCTATTATCAGGCTCGGCTTTGCCCCGATGGAAAACACATCGCCTATTGCAGCAATGACATGGGGCGATATAAAGTTCATCTGTTGAATACAGAAAACGGAAAGAAAAAAGTGGTGTTGCGCGGCGGCTTCCGAACCAATACTTTGTTCACCGATGAGTCGGCTCCGCTGCTGGCGTGGGACCCCAGCGGCAAACGCTTGGCGATCATCCGAGACAAAAAAGATAAAACAGATTTGTTTTTCTATGAGATGGAGAAAAAGAAGAAAGCGCGCAATCCGGTTCGGAAATTTCAAAAGGTGCTGAGCTTTGGCTTCGTAGATTCCAAACAGTTGGTGATGAGCGCGGTGCAGAACGGGCAGACCGATATTTTTCTTTACACCATTGCTTCTACTACCACTCAAAAACTGACCGACGATTTTTATGATGATCTGCAACCGGCCTATATCGAAGCCGGTGGCCTGCGCGGAATCATGTTTTCAAGCAATCGCGAAAGTGACACGTTGCGCCCGCAGCGATATGAATCGCAGGTCATCATTCCTCAATACAATTTGTTTTTCTATGACCTCGATGCAGCGAAGGATGTTTTATATCCGGTCACCTCTAACCCCTTGACGAGAGAAAGCTATCCACAGAATTTCAGTGCCGATGATTTTTGTTTTCTCAGCGATGCCAACGGCATCGAAAATCGGCGCATCGGCCATTTTGAAAAGGTGTTTGATCATTTTGAAAAGACCTATTACTACACGCTGAACGAGACCGGCGACAAGGACTCTGTGTCGCTGCGCGACCACATTGCCTTCGAGTCTGTGATAGATAAAAGTGTGGGGCGGCTGTATGATTCTTCGAGAACGGAAGTGTATAAAATTTCGGGAGTCACCGCACCTGCTACCAACTATACCTATCAGATCCGCGAACAAAGTGTGGTGCCGGAGAAAGGAATGGCGCTGGATATGTTTCAGCAAAAGGGCAAAGTACAGTTTCGGAAATATCTGATGCAGGATATGCAGGTGACGACGAAGCCTCCGATGATGGATTACATGACGAAGCTGCAACAGGGATCGGTAGCGGCGGTGCCGGAGAAAAAGAAAGAAGAGGTGAAACCGGTGGCGGAGCAAAATGATACTTCCATCACGGCAAAAGGAAATCGCCCCTTTGACCTGCAAAGCGAATTTGATTTCGGCATCAAGTTGTTTGATTGGGATTCGGTAGCGGCGGCCCAACTGAATGCAGCGGAGGAGGGATATGTTTTCCGCTTCTCTCGCGTGCGCCCCTATTTCGTGCGCTTCAGCACCGACAAAGTCATCACTTCTTTCGACAACAATCTGATTGTGACGCGCTATCAGCCTTTCACCGGGTTCTATACCACTTCGCCGCTACCGATTTTTGGAATCAAAATGGGCATCACCGATTTGCTGGAGAACTATAAAATATACGGTGGGGTTCGTTTGCCTTTCGATAAGGGTTTCAAAAACATGGAGTATTTCATCACGTATGAAAACCTGAAACGGAGATTGGATAAAAAGTTTACGGTCTATCACGGTGCGCGATCCACCGATGTGCAGGTGAGCGATGACATCACCGGTCGCTCCTCCAATACGGAACTGAGTATCAAGACCACTTATATAGAGATGGAATTGAAATATCCTTTCAACGTGCTCCAGGCTTTGAAACTGAATCTCTCTTTTCGCAACGACAACATGGTGTTCAAAGCCATTGATGATTTCACCTTGCAGATTCCTTCCATGACGGACAACTGGCTGTCGCTGCGCACCGAATATGTTTTCGATAACTGCATCGAGGTGATGAGCAACATCCGTTATGGCACCCGGTTCAAGGTTTTTGCCGAGGTGCAAAAACAATTTCCTACGAAGGATAAAAACATCTCTGATGGATTTGATATTCCGCTCGTTCAGTTCAACAAAACAGTGTTGGGCCTTGTCGGTTTTGATCTTCGCCACTACCAGAAAATCTATCGGCAAATTATTTGGGCCAACCGGTTGACCGCTGGTGCTTCGTTCGGCAGCGCCAAGATGATGTACTACATGGGTGGTTTGGATAATTGGTTCACACTGCCTTCGATATCGGCACCGCTTGGGAGGGCGCCTCTCCTTTTGCCGAAAGCAATCCATTGTTTACGGAGAGTATTCCGAATCGGCCATTCCAGCCTTCGGTCATTGTGAAAGTGAAGAAATATAGAAGTCCGGTCATCATGGGCTTTGGCCCCGGATTCCGCACCTCTCTATTAGGCTACTTTATTCGCTTTGATTTGGGCTGGGGCTATGACGGTGGCGAGGTTTCTAAAAAGCCTCTGGGGTATCTTACTTTGGGGATGGATTTTTAATCCTCAGATTTAATTCTGATTCCCAATTCCACCAACTGCTTCTCATCCACCACCGCAGGAGCATCCATCATTAAATCTCTTCCACCGGAAGTCTTAGGGAAGGCAATCACATCGCGGATGGTTTCGGCACCGCTCAACAACATCACCAGACGGTCTAAACCAAAGGCACAGCCTCCATGCGGCGGTGCGCCATAGCGGAAGGCGTTGAGCATAAATCCAAATTTCTTCTCGCGGTCTTCAGCGCTGAGACCGAGTTTATTAAAAACTTTCTCTTGTATTTCTCTTTGATGAATACGAATAGAACCGGAAAGGATTTCGTTGCCGTTCAATACCATATCATAAGTCTGTGCCCGCACTTTTACCGGGTCACTGTCGAAGTATTTCATGTCTTCGGGATGAGGGGAGCAGAAAGGATGATGGGCAAAGGTGATCTCGCCACTCTCTTCATCTTTTTCAAACAGCGGGAAGTCCACCACCCAAAACACACTCCAGGAATCAGGGGCAATCCATTGATTGCGCTTGGCTAATTCTAAACGTAAATCGCCCAAGGACTTGCGCACTTTGGAAACTTTATCGGCGGCAATCAAAATCAAATCGCCTTTTGCTGCACTAAACAAGGCTCCGATGGCACGTAGCTGTTCTTCATTAAAGAATTTATCTGCCGAAGATTTCACGGTGCCGTCTTCGTTGAAACGGATATTCACCAAGCCGCCTAATCCACGGTGGCTTACCTTGACAAAATCCGTCAGCTCGTCTATTTGTTTTCGTGAATAAGCTCCACAGCCTTTTGCATTTAGACCGGCTACCAGTCCGCCACTTTTAATGGCATTGTTGAATACATTAAACTCGGAAGTAGGCAGGGAACTATTCAGCTCTACAATTTGGCAATCAAAGCGCAGATCGGGTTTGTCGCTTCCATACAGGCGAAGGGCATCATCATAGCGCAGACGAGGAATTTCTGTCAGTTCCACATTTTTAGTCTTGCGAAATACATGTTGCATCATGCCCCCGAAGATTTCAAAAATATCTTCTTGGTGAACAAAACTCATCTCGCAATCTATTTGCGAAAACTCCGGTTGACGGTCGCCGCGGAAATCTTCATCACGAAAACATTTCACCACTTGATAATAGCGATCCATACCGGCCACCATCAGCAATTGCTTCAGTATCTGTGGCGATTGTGGCAAGGCGTAGAAACTGCCATGCACCAGTCGAGAAGGAACCAAAAAATCACGGGCTCCTTCAGGGGTAGATTTAATCAGGGCGGGCGTTTCTATTTCTATAAAATCCTTTCCATCCAAATATTCATGAATGGCGCGCACCAGATGGGCGCGCAGCACCAGCCGGTCGCGAAGCACCGGACGGCGAATATCCAGATAGCGATATTTTAAACGCAACTCTTCGTTTCCATCGCTATCGTTTTCAATAATGAAAGGCGGTGTTTCTGATTCGCCGAGGATGGTTAGTTCGGCGACTATTATTTCGATTTCACCGGTTGGAATGTTCAGGTTTTTACTGCTGCGTTCCGACACGGTTCCCTTTACCTGGATCACAAACTCACGACCTAATTTATTGGCTCGCTCGCAGAGCGATGCATCGGCCTCCATGTTGAATACTAATTGTGTAAGACCATAACGGTCGCGCATATCCACAAAGGTCATTCCGCCTAAGGCTCGTGTCTTTTGCACCCAGCCGCAGAGGGTAACTTCTTTGCTTACAAACTTTAAATCTAATTCGCCACAAGTGTGAGTTCTGTACATATCTGTGATATTAAATAAGCCGCTTTATATCGGGAGAGGCTAAAATAGTTATTTGAAAAGTAGCATTAATTACGTGCAAAAATCCACCGACCCATTTCTTTCAGCGATATCTTCTTGCCGTACATCAAAATGGCCACGCGATAAATACGTGCGGCGATATAGGTGGTTAAAATAAAACCCGCTATCAGTAAAAATATGGATAGGGCAATTTGCCACCAGTCCGGACTGAAAGGAAGCAAGGTACTCATCACCACCGGTGAGGTGAAAGGAATCACCGAGCCCCAAAAACCCAATTTGCTATCGGGGTCGTTGACGACATTGATGGCGATGAAAATGGAAATGATAATCGGAATGGTGACAGGAACCATCAGCGATTGTTGGTCACCATCTTCGCCCATCGCCGCACCGATGGCGGCAAACAAAGCGCCGTAAAGCAAAAAGCCCCCGATAAAATAGATGGGGAAGAGAATAGCGATTTGGCCAAAGGGCAAGGAGGAAAGGTTGCGTATCAGCATTTCCATTTCATCTAAATCTACAGACTGTGTTCCCATGCTGCCCATAGATGGGGAATGTTGGCCAACAGAAATTCCGAAGATGATTCCCGCCAGTACGTTGACCGCGAAAATGAGTAGAATCCAAAGGATAAATTGGGTAAGACCAACGGCACCGATTCCCATGATTTTTCCCATCAGTAATTGAAAGGGCTTTACCGAAGAGGTGAGCACCTCCACCACTCGGCTGGTTTTTTCTTCCATCACTCCTTTCATAATCATGGTGCCATAAAAGAAGATAGAAATGTAAATGGCAAAACCCATGACTAGCCCTACTATGGCAGCGGCATCTGTAAAGCCGGTTTTTTCTTTTTCATCGTCGAGCGATTCAAAATTGAGTTTGATTCGTTGCTGCATTTTCTCAATCAGATCATTATCTGCCTTCAAACTTTGCAGCCGCATTTTATTGACAGCAGTATTGATTTGATCGTTGATGAACTGTCTCTTGATAGCTCCAGGTCGCTCGGCATAGCGATAGGCAATAGCGGGATTGTTTGGCGAACTGATATTGAAGTTGGCCGGGATAAAGACGATGGCGCTAAATTTCTTTTCCTTCCCTTTTTCATCCTTTAAAGTGGTGGCCAACTTCTCGTATTGGTCTTCCACTTTATGAAAATAAACTGTTTGATCTTCTGCGTCAGGGAACGTCACATCTCTGAACAGACCGCTTTCATCCACAATAGCTACATCGGTTCTGCTTTGTGAATAGGAGCTGATTAAAACAGAGGCCGAGATGAGCAAGAAAAAACCCAATGGGGCTAGGAGGGTAGTGATGAGAAAACTTTTTCTCCGCACGCGAGTAATGTATTCGCGCTGTATGATGATCCAGATTTTGTTCATTTAGTTGGCTTGTACGTTGCGGATAAAAATTTCATTGATGGATGGAAGTTCTTCATTAAAGGAGGTTACTTCTACGCCATTTTCTACTACTCGCTTTAATAATTCATTTCCTTTATGGTCTTCTTCAAACTTGACTACAATCAAGCCTTCTTTCCGTTCTACCACGTTCAGAGTGTCTAATAATCCATTCTTGATTTCACCATTGAAAGATAGCCTAAATTTATTTTCCTTGAAGCGTTGTTTCAGTTCTTTCACTCCGCCTTCCAGAATTTTCTTTCCTTGATTGACCAATACTATTTCATCGCAGATTTCTTCTACCTGCTCCATTCGGTGAGTGGAAAAAATAATAGTCTTTCCACTTCTACTCAAATGACGGATTTCATCTTCGATTAATTTAGAGTTAATCGGGTCGAGACCGGAAAAAGGTTCATCCAGAATTAGTAATTCAGGGTCGTGAAGCACGGTAGCGATAAACTGCACTTTCTGGCTCATGCCTTTAGAAAGCTCTTCGATATTTTTGTTATACCAACTGGTAATGTCAAATTTTTCGAGCCACTGGTTTACATTTTGTTTCGCCTGTGCCTTGCTTAATCCTTTTAATCTTCCGAGATAGATCAAGTGTTCGCCCACTTTCATCTTCTTATATAGTCCGCGCTCTTCGGGCATGTAGCCGGTTTGTTCGGTGTGTCTTTCTGCCAGCGGTTCGCCGTTGAACAGGATAGTTCCACTGTCTGGAAAAAGAATCCGAGTAATCATGCGGATGAGTGTGGTTTTACCTGCGCCGTTGGGTCCGAGCAAACCGAAGATTTTTCCTTTAGGAATTTCTATACTCACATCATCTGACGCAATATAGTTTCCGTATTTTTTGACAATATGTTGAAGGGAGAGTAAAGACATGGCGGCGAAAGTATTTAATCAGGAATAAAAACGGTATTCCGATCAATCGCCAAACATATCCTTCATCCGGTCGAAGAAGCCCTTTTCGGTTTTTATTCCGGGTTTGGGTATAAAGTTGTTGGAGTCGCGTAGCTGCTCTAACAGTTTTTTCTCCTCCGAACTAAGATGGGTGGGGGTATAAACGTTGACCAGAATCAACTGGTCTCCGCGTCCGTAAACATTTATCGCCGGCAGACCTTTGCCATTGAGGCGGAATATTTTGCCTGCCTGAGTACCCGCAGGTATTTTAAACTTAGCCTTACCTTCTATGGTCGGAACTTCCACACTGGTACCGAGTGTGGCATCTATAAAACTGATATGAAGATTGTAAATGATATTCTGTCCATCAATTTCCAGTTCCGGATTTTGTTCCACTTCAATTTGAATAATCAAATCTCCCGCAGGGCCGCCTTGTTCTCCCGCGTTTCCTTTTCCGCTCATGGAAAGTTGCATGCCATCTTGTACACCAGCCGGAATATCAAAATTAAGTGTTTCATCCCCGTATTCTACACCCAGTCCGTTGCAGGTGCCACACTTTTTTGTAATCTGCTGACCGCTGCCGCTACAGGCATAGCAAGTAGCAGTGGTTTGCATCTGCCCCAGAATCGTATTGGTCACTTTGCGAACCGCGCCGCTGCCGCCACAAACAGTACATTTGCCCACCGACTTGCTGTCTTTGGCACCACTGCCATGACAGGTGTGGCACTTGATATGCTTTTTTACTTTGATAGTCTTATGTGCGCCGTTTGAAACTTCCTGCAAATCAAACTGGCCCGAATACATCAGGTTGGTTCCTTGCTTGCCACGGGTACGGGTTTGCTGTCTGCTGCTTCCGCCAAAAAAACTTTCAAAGGGGTCGAAGCCGCCGCCCCCGCCGCCCCCACCACCAAAAATATCGCCGAAGTTGCGGAAGATGTCTTCTACGTTGGCGTTATGGTAACCACCGCCTCCGTTGCCGTTCATAGCGGCATGGCCGTATTGGTCATATTGCTTTCGCTTGGTTTCGTCTGAAAGCACTTCGTATGCTTCCGCCGCTTCCTTAAACTTCTCCTCTGCTGCCTTGTCGCCTTGGTTGCGGTCGGGGTGAAATTTTAAAGCTACCTTGCGGTAGGCTTTTTTAATCTCCTCTTTGGTGCCTGCCTTGGGCACATCCAGAATTTCGTAGTAATCGCGCTTGGCCATTTTTATTCCGCTTTTTTGCCCACAATCACTTTCGCAAAGCGGATGATTTTATCGTTCAAGTAATATCCTTTTTCTACTTCATCCACTACCTTGCCTTCCTGTTCGGGGGTGGATACCGGAATTTCGGTGATGGCTTCGTGCATCTCTACATTAAATTCTTTGCCAATACTCTCCATGGGCTTCAAGCCTTTCGATGCCAGATTGTTGATGAGCTTTTGATAAATGAGATTCATTCCTTCCATCAAGGCTGTGGTGTCTTTGCTTTGGGCCAAAGCCTTGAGTGCTCTTTCGAAATCGTCAATCACCGGCAGCATTTCATTAATGACATCCTTGCTGGCTACCAGCATAAATTCCAGTTTTTCTTTCGCTGTGCGTTTGCGGTGGTTGTCAAAGTCGGCATAGAGGCGAACATACTTGTCGCGCAACTCATCTAACTCTTTTTTCAACTCCGCTATCTCTACGTCCTTCGGCTCGGTAGCTGTTTTCGGGATTTCAGCTTCTTCTCCCTCGGTGTCTGATACGTCCGATTCTTTATGGAAAACATCTTTAATCAACTTCTCTACGCCTTCAAACGTTTTTCCGGCAAAGGATTCAGCACTTTTCTTGGTCTCTCGCGCAAAATTCTCTGCTTTCTCGCCCATATTCTTTTCGTTTGGCTGCTTTTCACTTGGTTCTTTCTTGTCTTCCATGTTTCAAAAATTTTGAGCGGGCAAATATATCATCAGCAAACAGGTTTTATATGATTCTTGAAAATCTTACCGACGATATAGCCCAAATAATAAAAAAACCTGCCGGTGGCCTTATGTCAAAATATTGGCCAAGTACCGCTTTGTGCCAAATTGGCATCAAATAGCCAATACAATAGCAATCTGTCTAAGTAAAACGGGAAAAGAAAGAAATTATGTCCGAAGAGAGAAGATAAAAAAACCCACACAGAGTCTGACGTTAAGTCGCACTTAAGTCAGGATTTGGGCTGAGTAACATCGTTGTAATCCGCCGTTAACCTGTTTTTTGGACGAGGGACAAACCCGAAGGTCTGTATGCGGCCCGCCATTGACGTTACAATATTAAGCCCGGTTCTGTAAAAATTATCCAACTAACGCATCTGTCTGTGTGGGCATATCTTAGAAATTCAGCGTGGCTGAATTTGTATGATTATCAAAGAACTGATGTGAAAATAAATCTTGCAAAGCAAAAGCGCAAATTAATCGGGAGTTATTTTTTAGGCTGGTCTATCTTTTAAGAAATTTTGCAATAAAATTGGAGGTTGCTAAGGGTGATCAAGGTCAAAATTCGCTACTTTTGGTAGCTTCAATTGCTGAAAAACAAAAGGTTTAAACTATTTATGCCGCAACAATGAAAGAATCAATAGAACCCCAAAGAAAGCTGAACCCAGACTATGATATGGTTCACCATCCCTATAAAATTGTCCAGATGTTCGAGGAGGAATTAGCCAATTACTGTGGATCCAAATATGCGGTGGCGGTTGATTCTTGTACGAATGCCCTTTTCCTGAGTTGCAAATATTTGAAGGTGGGCGAAGTGACCATTCCTCGAAGAACTTACTTGTCGGTACCTCAAAGCATTATTCATGCCGGAGGCAAAGTGGGCTTCAGGGACGAAGCCTGGAAAGGGCAGTACCGGTTAGAGCCTTACCCCATCATTGATTCGGCTTTGCGCTTTACTTCCGGCATGTATATTAAAGGTACTTTTATGTGCCTGTCGTTTCATTATAAGAAGCACATCCCCATTGGAAAGGGCGGCGCTATTTTGACCGACGACTTGGATGCGGTAGCTTGGTTTAAGAAAGCGAGATATGAAGGGCGCAGTCAGTTAAGTTACTGGAGCGACGACATAAAAGAGTTGGGATGGAATATGTACATGACTCCTGCCGAAGCAGCAGTTGGGTTATCGTTGATGCAAAATGTCAGTATGTTTCAAGAAGACTCAGAAAATAATGGCTACAGAAATCTGGATGAGTTTTTGCATTTCTGAGATGGGTGCAAAAATTATTAGTCCAATAATTTTTGCTCATTTTAATGTTTGATTCAAGGTTGGATGGAGAAGATGTTTTCTATGGAGCAGAAAAGAAAACCGGAAAGAACGAAGGCGGATTACATAAATAACCGACAGAAATTACTGGTAGACGATGTAGTCAATAATACAATCACTAGGGATTCATTTAACTTAGGAAAATGCTTTTTAGTGAATTAGCACCGGTAAGAAATCTATGTGGAAGTACATTAGAGAGGTTTGAAAAACAGATGCACAATTGGGTGTAAACAAGACAGGTTGTGTAGTTGATAGTTAGTGGGATATTTGTGCTATGGATACAAAACAACTGAGTCTTATGGATAACATTTGGTCATTTTCAAAACGGAATAAACAATCAAAAGCAGTGATAATGCTTGCTAAGATAGATGCTGTAGTAAACTGGCAGGCCTTGGTCGCCTTGGTGCAGGTAATAGACAAGAGTAACACTGGTAAAGGGGGGACGCAAACCCTTACCGTTTGAATGGAAAGTAAAAATGTTGTTCCTGCAATATGCTTTCAATTTAAGCGATGAAGAACTAGAAGATCAGTTGATAGACCGATTGAGTTTTCAAAAATTTGTAGGAATCAGTTTTGCCCAAGAGATACCGGACTTCACCACCCTGTGGCACTTTAAAGAGGCCTTAGTGAAGCATCAACTGATGGACCGCATATTCTCCGGCATCAACCATCAGTTGGAACTACATGGTTTGATGTTAAAAAAAGGAACGATAGCGGATGCCACCATCCTAGAGTCAGCCAACAGGCCATTGAGCAAGAAAAAGCGCGAAGTATTGGCCGTCAAGCCCAGTGTTCAAATAGATACAGATGCCCAAAGCACCGAAAAGAATGGCAATAAATACTTTGGATACAAAGGACATATAGGAGTGGATGTAGGCAGCAAACTGATACGCAAACGGAAGTTCACCCCTGCCAATGTGCATGACAGCCGAGCCTTAGAAGATTTGTTAAGCGGAGATGAAAAAAGTATTTGGGCAGATAAAGCCTATCCTAAAAACCAACACAAAACTATTGCCCGAAAATTAGGCATCTACTATGGTATTTTAGATAAGAAGAAACGGGGTGGCAAATTATCGAACAAACAGGAGAAGAGAAACAAACAGAAGTCAAGCGTAAGAGCAGCGGTAGAACACCCCTTTGCCTTTATGCGAAAGAAGCTAAGAATGGGATTGGCCACCGCAAAGACAAAAATGCGCAATGCGTTACGCTTTGATATGAATTGTATTATTTACAACGTGCTTCGAGCAGCGTATTTGATGAAGATAAAGGTGGGGTGATGGGAGTCGTCTGTCCCGTTCATAAAAGACGAACGAAAAGGATAAAAAATCAATGAAAACGGATTCATCAAACCACATAAAAACACTATTCAGCAGTGGTGATGACATCCCAATCCACAAAAAAACCTTTAGCGAATAACAAGTTCATCAATAAATGGGTTTTTCAAAGAACTCCATTATATTCGCGGATTATGATTTGTTGAATTAATATAGGCGATAACTGATGAAATCATTTATAAAAGCAGTAAGCTACTATATACCTGAAAAGAAGTTGACCAATGAAGAATTGGCAGTTCTCTTTCCTGAGTGGAGTGCTGAAGCTATTTTTGAAAAGACGGGTATAAAGTGGAGAGGGGTCACTGCTGAGGGGGAGTTGTCATCGGATATAGCAGTGAAAGCGGCCGAAAAGGTTTTTGAGTCTTACCCGGAGGATCGCTCTGAAATTGATTTTCTGATATTCTGTTCACAGACGCCAGATTATATTTCCCCAAGTACTGCGTGCCTAATACAAGATCGTCTTGGCTTAAAAACAAGTGTTGGCGCTCTTGATGTAAGTCTGGCTTGCACCGGTTATGTTTATTCTTTAAGTTTAGCAAAGGGTTTAATAGAATCAGGTGTCGCAAAAAATGTTTTACTATTAACTGGTGAAACCTTAACTAAAGGGATTTATCCAAAAGATAAAAGTATGCGAGTCCTATTCGGTGATGCGGGTACTGCTACATTAATAGGTAGCAGAGAAAATATAGGAATAGGAAACTTTGTTTTTGGTACAGATGGCAGCAGAGCAGATTGGATGATGATCAAAGCAGGTGGATTTAGAAATCCCATTAAAGAAAACTTTTCTTATCCCGAATTGGAAGATGAATTTGGCAATATTTATTCCGACAGGCATGCTCACATGGAAGGACCAAATGTGCTTTCGTTTTCATTGGAAGTTGCCAGTAAGACGGTGCGCGAATTATTGGCATTGACATCTAATTCTTTAGATGAGATTGATTATTTCATCTTCCACCAGGCGAATTTATTTCTATTACAAACTCTTCGTAAGCAAATTAGAATACCGGAGGAAAAGTTTTGTATAAATTTGATGTACACGGGAAATACTGTTTCCAATTCTGTACCGATTGCGCTTTCTGATTCGATTAGTAAAGGGAACGTAAAAGCAGGAGATAGGGTCATGTTAGTGGCTTTTGGTGTAGGTCTTTCTTGGAGTGCAACGATTATCACAATATAGATTATGAATGATTCTTTAGAAGTATTTTTAGGTAAGTTGGTAAGAGAGTTAGAATTGAAAAACCTGGATGGGTTATCTCCCGATCAGGTATTCCGCGAAATGGAGGAGTGGAGTTCTATGAAGGCCTTGATGGTTCTTGCTTTTATCAATATTGAGTATGAAAAAAACTATACAGCGCAGCAATTGAGTTCCTGTAAGACTTTTCGCGATGTATATAATGCAATCGCTAACAGTTGAGCCGACAGTAAATCTCCATGGCGCAACTTTCTTTCCATAATGTCCGAATTGCCGGGGTGAGTGCCTGCGTGCCCAAACAAATAGTCCGCAATGCAGATTATGAATGGATTAGCGAGGAAGAAAGGAGAGAATTAATCAAGGCTACCGGTGTGGTAGAAAGGCGCATAGCACCCTCGGATGTAACCACCGTTGATTTGTGTTTCGCAGCGGCTCAACAACTGATAGATAAACTTGAGTGGGACAAAGCAGAAGTGGATGCTTTGGTTTTCGTTTCCCAATCTGGCGACTACCTTGTGCCAGCTAGTTCAATCATCCTTCAAAACAGGCTGGGGCTTTCAAAAGATTGTATGGCGTTTGATGTCGGCTTAGGCTGTTCCGGTTTCGTATATGGATTGTCGCTGGTCAGTGCTTTGTTGGAAAGCGGGAGTATTAAAAAAGCATTGTTGTTGGCCGGAGACAAATCATCCATATCTGCTTCGCCAACAGATAAAAGTACCTACCCTTTGTTTGGAGATGCCGGTACCGCTACCGCGCTTCAATATCACTCTACTGCATCGAGTGCGTTTTTCAACTTGCAAAGTGATGGCAGTGGATTTGAAAATATAATTATTCCTCATGGAGGTGCAAAACATCTGATTGATAAATCCTCTCTGGAAGTGCAAAAGATTGGAAAGGGGATTGAAAGGCGACCTTTGGATTTAGTAATGAATGGTGCGGATGTTTTCGATTTCGCTCTGCGCGAAGTCATTCCAAACATCCGAAAAACACTGGCATATTCATTAACTAGGATGGAGGATATTGATTATTTTGTACTGCATCAGGCAAACCGCTTAATGAATGAAATGCTCCGCAAGATGATGAAAATAAACGAAGAGAAAGTTCCCTACTCTATTGGCAAATTCGGCAATACCAGTTCTGCTTCTATTCCTTTAACTATGGTCGCCGAGATGAAAAGTGATTTAGAACAAAAACCTTTGCGATTATTACTCAGCGGTTTTGGGGTAGGATTATCCTGGGGCACCTGTATCTTGCATACCGACAAAATCATCTGCGTTGACCTAATTGAATTATGATAGACAAAACGCCCTTTCATCTCCTCGGGAAAACAATTCTCGTTACCGGTGCTTCAGCCGGAATCGGAGCGCAATGCGCCATCAGTATCGCTGAAATGGGTGGCAAAGTGGTGATTACGGGAAGAAGTGAAGAAAGACTGAAAGATACTTTCAATAAACTGGAGGGCGAAGGACATGATTCTTTCACCTGTGATTTAACCGATGATAACAAGGTAAAAGAGCTCGCGGCTTATGTGCCCCTATTAGATGGTGCGGTTCATTGCGCAGGAATAGTTTCTCCATTTCCGATAAAATATATTAACCGAAAGAAAGTGAATGAAACTTTCGACATAAATTTTACTTCCGCAGTCTTGCTCATGTCCGCGCTCCTAAGTGGTAAAAAAGTAAAGCCGCAGGCCTCTATAGTTTTTATTTCATCCTTTGCAGGGACGTATCCCTACCGGGGAGGAGCCATGTATGCAGCTAGCAAAGCAGCCTTGGAGAACTATAGTGTAGTATTGGCATCGGAATATGCTTCAATTGGATTAAGGGCTAACTGCATTTCACCGGCGCTTATTAAAACCGGAATATTGGAGGAAGCATTTGGGGGAGATAGGGCGGAATACAAAAAAATAGTGGAAGCCAGGCACTTGTTAGGTTTTGGAGAAACCGTAGATGTTGCGAATATGGTGGTGTTCTTGCTTTCTCCAGCATCAAGATGGCTGACGGGACAGAATATTATTCTGGATGGTGGCTATTTATTGGGCTTAGTTTCTAAAATCACAAATGAGTAGCAACAGGTGACGCATTCTTTTTCTATAGTAGTACCTGTATATAATTCGTCTGACTCATTATCTGTGCTTTGCGAGAAATCATTTAAAACATTTGTAAATGATGAGGTGGAAATAATACTGGTTGATGATGGTAGCAATCAGAGCACATGGGAACAGATAAAGAATCTGAAGATTCAATATAGTGATAAGATAAAAGGCATTCGACTATCAAAAAATTTCGGACAACATAATGCAACCCTGTGCGGGATTAATCATGCCACCAAGAAATATATAGTAACCATAGATGATGACCTGCAGTATTTGCCGGAATCCATTCCATTATTGCATCAAACACTTCTTGAAGGCAATTTTGATGTGGTATATGGTTTGCCGCTGGTTAAAAAGCAAAGCCCAATTAGAATATGGAGCCTTCAGATTCTATATGCAATAGCGTGGCTGCTGGATGAAAAAGTACCCAAGACTTCTGCCTTTCGCCTCATGAAAAGAGAACTCGCCCATCATTTGAAATCCTATAAGTTATACTATGTGATTATTGATGTGGTTCTATCATGGTACAGCACGAAAATTGGTTATTGTGAAGTGCCTCATTATAGCCGAACCGGCAACCGGTCTGGCTATTCCACTTGGCGCCTGATGAAAATGACCATGAAATCGGTGATTGCCTATTCGGCAATTCCCTACAAGATTTTTATCGGTTCTTTTGTGTTGGCTGGGTTAATATTTTCTTCTTCTGCACTATACTATTTCATGTCAGGCGAACTATCCATTGAGATATTGGTTGCCATTCTGGCTTTTTTGTCGGTCTTATTTACCTTGGGTTTTGGCTTGTTGTTTGCTTACTTATATCATATCGCCGGATATATGGGGAATAAGCCTTTATACCTAATAGCTGAAGAGGTCTGATGATTATTTATCAATACGATTTAGTTTTTCAGCGGCTCAGGCAGGAGCATATCGAAGAGTTAAGACAGTGGAGGAATGCGGACAAGATCAGAAGCCGCATGGAATACCGGGAATATATAACGCCCGAAATGCAGCAAGCCTGGTTTCAAAGGGTAAATAATATCGAGCAATATCTTTACTTGATTATGTCGCACAAGGGGAAGCGTATCGGGGAGATTCATGCGAAGGAACCGACTAATAATCGTTGTGAAGCCGGCATGTTTATTTGGGATGACGAATATGTGGATACGCACTATCCGGTCATTGCTTCGGTCCTGATGTCAGACTTGAATTTTTATTTCATGCAAAACTTATTTGTAAACTGTAAAACGCTGAAAACTAATCCTCATGCGATCGCGTACAATAAAAATTTTGGTTTCAAACTTTGCGATGGGCAGGAGAACATGGAAAACCAGCTATACACGCTTGAAAAAAGGGATTATGAGTCCAACGCTAAGCCTGTCAGAAGAATGCTTAAGAACATCTATAAGGATATGGACGACATCATTACCATACAATTAGAACCGGAAGATGAAAAAAATGGAGTGGCGGAGTCTGCAACAAGGTATTATGAGCAGTTTGATGAGCAAAAATCTCCTGTACGATTTCAACTGATTAAGAAATAAATAGCCGTCCATACCCAAACAGAAAACTACAAAAGTCTTGGAGACTTTTGTAGTTTGCGTTGACAAATTGTCTGAATATCTTTCCATTTTTGACAGGCGGAATGCTATTCGGTACCCATCTCCAGCTATTCGGTACCTGTTAGTAAGAGATAGGTCCCTGTTCGCAGCTACTCGGTCCCTGTTAGCTAAAGACAGGTCCCTGTTTGCAGCTACTTGGTCCCTGTTAGCCAGAGACAGGTGCCTGTTAGCTGCTATTCGGTCCCTGTTAGCCAAAGACAGGTCCCTGTTAGTAGCTACTCGGTCCCTGTTAGCTAAAGACAGGTGCCTGTTAGCAAGAGATCGGTACCGAATAGCTGCTATTCGGTGCCTGTTAGCCAAATACAGGTGTCAAATAGCCCTTAGGGTGCGCCAGATAGCTTACGATACGCTATAATATGTAGCTCTTAGTCATAAGAGCACACGTTTTTGGTGGGATTTACTGCTTTTTCGGCTGCTTATAGCTTCTGACCGGGAATTTTCTCTTAGTCGAAGATGTATTTAAGAGTTTTGACGAAGGCCTCGCCTCATACATTATATATAGCTCGGATTGCTTGTTGAAAGAAATAGAGCGATTTTCTTGTCTATATTGACTGAAAATTACACTATTTTAATTGAAAACATGTGTTTTGTCGGTATTAAGCCGTGTTATACCTGTTCGGCTTTATGGTGACGGCTTTTCAGCCGCAATGTCTATTTCTTTGATAGCATCCACCACATCCTGTCTTTTGGGATTAATGGTTAGTGCCTTTTCAAAATATTTTCGGGCGGTTTCAGAATCACCGGCCTTTTTATAAAAGAAGCCCATGTTGGCAACGCCTGCTTCCAGATTAGGTGCTCGCTGCAACGCTTTTTGGTTATAATAAATAGCGCTGTCCTGCTGACCGATTTCTGAATAAAGGACAGCTAATTCAACCATCGGCGCCAGATAAGTAGTATCTAATTGAATCGCCTCTTTATAATATACAGCGGAGGAATCGTATTGTTTCATACTGAAGTAGCAATAGGCTAGGTCGTAACGGTATTGGCGACTTTCCGGTTTTAGTTCCACTGCTTTTCTTAGGTATTTAACCGCTTCCGTATTATTGTGATAAACTCCGGAAAGAATTTGAGCGACTCTCGCCATGGTGGCATCTCCATTCGGATAAATTTCAAGTGCGCGATTGTTGTGGTTCATAACTTTCTGGAGCGTCTCTTCTGTTGCCGGTTGTTGTCCCTTTTTTATTGCATCAAATAATGCTTCGGCATAATTGTTATGCGCCACGTAGGAATTTTCCAAATGCCCCATATCTGCACCAAAAAGGCTGAGATAATCTTTCCAATCGGCATTTCGGGAGTATGTTTTGATTGAATAGAAGAGCAACACGGGAACCAGTAGAATCCAAAACAGCGGCTTTATTTTTTCTAAGGGTTTTCTGTAGTCAATTTCTGATAGGCGGAACAACAGCAGCGCAAGAGCGAGGCAAAACCCCACCGAGGCAAAAAGGGCAAGTCGTTCCGCCACGATACCCGGTGCCAGCAACAGTATGTTTGAATAGGGAGCCAAGGCGAGCAGATACATTAGAATGGCCAGCGAAAATGGACGGCGCTCACGGATTCCGAATAGGGCAAAAACAAACAGGGCAAGATGAACAGCGAGATAAAATAAAGGCCGTAGCTCCCAAATTTTTTGTAATGGGATCATGTCGTATCCATAATACCAACTTAGCGGATGTGGGTAGATCATCTTAGTAAGATAAAAGCCCAGACAGTTCATACTGGTACCGGTGCGCAGCCAGAAATCCGGGTTGCCCGTCAATGGATTTTCTACAAAATCGTAGGTTCTGCCGGTAGAGAAGAGAGGGGCGTTCAGTATATAATGTTGAACGACCAGAGTATAAGCGACCGTGACCAGCAATAAGCCCAAACCGATAAAGGACAAAGACACAGGCTTGGCATCGCGATGAGCAAAGTATAAAACCAGCGGTGCCCAAAAAACCACTATCCAGCTACTCTGCTTGGACATAATCGCCAGTAGGTATGAAATGATGGCGAAAATCCAAAACACTTTCCGTTTTTCATTCATTGCCTTGATCATGAAATAGAGCGTTCCAAAAGAAAAAAGAAGTGAAAACAATTCCTCCCGGTTTTTCAGGCTGGCCACCACTTCGGTATGTATGGGATGGGCGGCGAACAGCAGCGCTGCTGATAAAGGTAACAGCGAATGATAGGAGGGAAAGACCAATCCAAGGAGATAAAACAAGAGCGTGCAAACCACGCCATATAAGAGTGCCTGAATGAAGTGACTTATGTGAGGATTCTCATCAAAAAATATAAATTCTATCGCGTAGGAAATCTTGGCCAATGGCCGATAATCCTCATGTTTTTTTCCGCCCATAACGAAATAGGGAGTCGTCAGTATTTCAGAAATAGCCTTCAGGCCTTTCTGTGCTGAATATTCCTGCCGAGCTATAAACTCATCATCCAGCGAGTAATTATTTGGAACCGTATTGACATAAAGCAGAGAAGCAAATAAAAAAACAAGAACTCCGGCATAGCGGTGTAACGTAGAATGATTGACTCGGCTTATAACTTCTTTTTTTGGATGTTTCATTCTTGCCACAATGATAGAAAACTCTATTTGTTTCTATTCAGGTCTAATTTTCTTTCTTCTTTCCTTTTGTCTTTAAGTTAAAATTTAGTCTATTTAGAATCAATAATTACTTTTACCTCAGCAAATGAGCCCACTCAAGAAAACATTTTTCAACTCGGGAATTTGGGGTGGGCATGACAAACGAAAATCCAGAGAGAATTTTAATTAGAACTAGGCAGCATAAATTTTCCATCCACTATTCAATATCTATTATGACAAACTATCTTGCAAACATTCTAACTACCCCCAAAAGCAACACCAGCATGCAAAAATTTATGATCCTTAAAGAGTTCCAACTCGGAGCCTTACGCTCGAAACTTCGTTTCTTGATTCTTCCGGCTATCCTTTGCTCGCTCCTTATGATGGATGCAGGCGTTTCAGCACAAGTCCCTACGCTGATCAAAGTGGGTACCGGTACTGGTAACCCGGCTACAGATACAGACCCGGGAGTAACGGTGGAAGCTGCTTCTCCTTATGGCTTAACAGGAAGCGTTGCCAGCGGGAAAAAGGTGCAAATGATTTATACTAAAACCATGATTGAGAGCGCGATGACTACCGCAGGCTTTACGCCGAGTGCCGCCTTTATTCATGATTGGGCGTTTAACGTAACCAGCGCTGTAGGCGGAGGAATGAAAGCGATTAATTATACGGTGAAGATGGCGAATGTAGCCCAAGCAGATATTTCAGGAGGTTATTATACCGGTACCATGACGACGGTTTATACCCTCCCCTCTCTTCTAATGGATGCTACCGGATGGATTACATCTCCAACTTTTGCTACGCCATTTACATGGGATGGAAGCAGCAATTTATGCATTGAGGTGTGTTATAGTGATAATAATACTACTGGCAGCTATTCCAATTGGGGCGCGGCTGAATATACGGATGTCGTAAGCAGTAATCAAATGGGTTTCATGGTTTCAGGTTCCGCTTGTGCCACTCCATTTCCGGGCACCAATACGCCAACCACCCGCCTCACAAATATTGCAATGAACATTACCTCGGCAGTTCCCTGTTCCGGTTCGCCGGCTTTAACCACCGCATCAAGTGCTACTCCCTGCATCGGTACCAGTTCTACTCTCTCGCTTTCGGGCTTGACAAGTGGCACGGGCTATACCTATCAGTGGTTGCAGTCGAATGCTCCCGGTGGAACTTACATAAACGCTGCCGGAACCTCAACCGACAATACCTTTAATACTCCTACTACCCTGCCATATCCCACTACGTATTATAAATGTGATGTGGGCTGTTCTAATTCGGGTCAAACTACTCGTTCTAACGAAGGCACTGTAAGCAATGCCCCCTTCCTGACTTGTTATTGCGTTGGAACTTATGCTACAAATAATTGGGGCGTCCGCGGTATTACCAACGTAGCGATTGGCGCACCCGCCAGTCCGACAATAAATAATAGTTCCACTGTGGTGGACGGAGGTATTGGTGGCACCAGCTATACCTTATATGCGGATTCAATTGTCGGCTTGGCTGTTTCAGATACTTATGACCTGGCGGTTACGGTTGTTAATCAGGAGACCTCTTATGTCCGGGCTTGGATTGACTATAACCAGAATGGAGTTTTTGAAGCGACTGAAAGTTTAGGCTCGTTTACTAGCGCAGCAGGCACTTCTACCACCAATATCAACTTCACTGTTCCCAACTCCATCCCCTCGGGCACCACGGCTATGCGCGTACGGTACCTTTCTCAAACAGCTGTAGGGACGGGTGATGCTTGTACTAATTTCTCCGGTGCAACGGATGCCGGCGAAACGGAAGATTACCGGGTGGAAATCACCGGGCCATGCACCCCTCCATCCACTTCGGCCACTGCGTTTAGCTCTAATAATGTGTTGCCTACTTCGGCTGATATTTCTTTTATAAGAGGCAATGGAACCGGTGGCGCACTTGTATTGGCCCGTGCCGCAGGAGCTGTCAATGCAGACCCCTTATCAGGTACCGGCTACACCGCCGATGCAGTTTTCGGCAGTGGCAGCGAGATAGGAACAGGCAACTACGTGGTCTATAATAGAAACGCCGCAGGCACGGTGATTGTTTCACTCACTAACCTATCTAACAGTACCCCATACTACTTTACCATCTATGAATATGCAGGCAGCGGATCGTCAGCTTGTTATAAAATGATGGATTCATTGACCGGCTATTTCACTACCCCCTTATGTGTGGAGCCTTCTAATCCGCCTACCGGCGTTTCTGTCGGTTCCATTGATTCTTCATCTGCTACGATCCTCTGGACACCGGGGAATGGAGATGCCAGTTTGGTATTGGTGAAACAAGGTTCAGCGGTTGATTCAGACCCGGTTCAGTTGACCGGTTATACAGAGAGTGCTACTTTCGGCTCAGGCTCACAAATTGGAACCGGTAATTATGTAGTGAAAGCATCTGTTGGAGACTCGATCCACGTTACCAATTTACTTCCCGATACAACCTATCATTACAAAGTATATTCGTTTAACACTTCTACGAACTGTTATCTCCTGTCTGGAGCAACGGGTAATTTTACTGCTTCATCCAACTCAACTACCGGCTTAACTGCGATCCCAAATAACCAACTTCCTATCTGGAGTGCTGACAACCGGTTGTTTATTGACTTCCGTGGTCAAACCAAGGTGGCTGCAGAGATTGAGCTTTACAATATCATCGGTCAGTTAATCAGCAGCGAGAAGTTTGGTCGCTCTTCAATTTACTCGAAGGAGATTCCGAATTTGGAAGCTGCTTATGTGATTGTAAGAGTAAAGAATGACGGTATGGCTACCGCCAAGAGATTGTTTATCGGGAAGTAAAAACTATAAAAGTCTCAAAGACTTTTGTAGTTTAGAACTCCTTGGGAAAATGAATAGCAAAGATGTGGGCTTTAGCCCTGAAAGGTATTTTTTGAAGAAGTCTAATTCCAACTACAAAAGCAAACTACAAAAGTCTTCAAGACTTTTGTAGTTTAAAATTCCGTCTATTTTCTTTGTCATTTAAGACCAAAATCCGTCTTTTCTTTAGTGCACCCTGAGCGTACTATTGTTTTTATGGATGCAAAATTGTCAAATGATATTTTGGTTCTATAATAACACCTATTTTAATGCTACCCATACTGCCTACCGCACATTAAACAGCTCGTGGATTCATTTCTGGCATGATTCTTGCCATATACAAGGTCTGTTTTTAGTAGCCTGTAATGTTTTTTATTCAAAATTGGGGCTATCTGAATCCAATGATTATTTTTACATAAGCAAATGGAGCCACTCACGGTAGTATTTTTCGACGCATGGGTTTGGAGTGGGCTTGACAAACGGAGTTTTAGAGAGTATTTTAATCAAAATTAGGCAGTATAAATTTTTCCACTCACAATTTAATAACTATTTATGACAAACAGTTTTGCAAACGTTCTAACTACCAAACAAAGTAACACAAGCGAGCGGAAATCTCTGTTCTTTAAAGAGACCAAACTCGGAACCTTACTCTCGAAAATCCGGTTATTGATCCTTCCGGCTATTCTGTTTTCGCTCCTCACGATGGATGCAGGCGTTTCGGCACAAGTCCCTACCCTGATCAAAGTTGGTACTGGTACGGGTAACCCAGCTTCAGATACAGACCCGGGAGTAACGGTGGAAGCTGCTTCTCCTTATGGCTTAACCGGAGCCGTTGCCAGCGGGAAAAAGGTGCAAATGATTTATACCAAAACCATGATTGAGAGTGCGATGACGACCGCAGGCTTTACTCCGAGTGCCGCTTTTATTCACGATTGGGCGTTTAACGTAACCAGCGCAGTAGGCGGCGGAATGAAGGCGGTTAATTATACGGTGAAAATGGCGAATGTAGCCCAAGCAGATATTTCAGGAGGTTATTATACCGGTACCATGACGACGGTATATACCCTCCCCTCTCTTCTAATGGATGCTACCGGATGGATTACCTCTCCAACTTTTGCTACGCCATTTACATGGGATGGAAGCAGCAACTTATGCATTGAGGTGTGTTATAGTGATAATAATACTACTGGCAGTTATTCAAATTGGGGCGCTGCTGCATATACGGATTTCCCAGGCAGTAATCACATGGGTATGATGGTTTCAGGTTCCGCCTGTGCCACTCCATTTCCAGGCACCAATATCAAAACTACCCGCCTGACAAATATTCAAATGAACATTACCTCGGCAGCCTCCTGTACAGGAGCGCCGGCTTTAACCACAGCTTCCGGCGCTACTCCTTGTGCCGGTACCAGTGCCCCCCTCTCGCTTTCTGGCGTATTAGTTGGTTCGAGTTATACCTATCAGTGGTTGCAGTCGAATGCTCCCAATGGAACCTACACCAACGCTACCGGCGGCACCTCAACAAACAATACATTTAATACTCCTACTACCCTGCCATATCCTACTACGTATTATAAATGTGATGTGACTTGTCCTAGCTCGGGTCAAACTACCCGTTCCAACGAAGGTACTGTAAACAATGCAGACTTCCTGACTTGTTATTGCACCGGAAATTATGCTTCGGGTAATAATACTGATATGGGTATTACAAAGGTAGCGATTGGCGCACCTGCCAGTCCGATAATAAGTAATACTAGCACTGTGATAGACGCAGGAATTTTTGGTGGCCCCTGCTATTCCCTTTATACTGCACCAACACCGGTTTCAAATGCCGGATTGGTTGCTTTGGGAAATTATAACTTGGCTGTTACGGTTATTGGTGTTGACAACAATAATCTTGGCACCCCATTGAATTATGTTCGGGCTTGGATTGATTATGATCAAAATGGAGTGTTTGATGCCAGTGAGTCTATCGGCACATTTGGGCCAGTATTACCCTCGACTGCTAACATCAATTTTACGGTTCCTAGCAATGCCCCCTCGGGCACAACTGCCATGCGCATTCGACACCTATTCGGAGCCGCCGTAGGAACAGGAGACGCTTGTACTAATTTGACCGCTGGTTGGTCTAGGGGTGAAACAGAAGATTATCGGGTCGCCATCACCGGGGGCTGCACCGGACCTAACATTTCGGCCACTTCGTTTAACTCCAATAACGTGTTGCCTACCGCCGCAGATATATCTTTTACAAGAGGCAACGGCACCAACGTAATTGTTTTGGCCCATGCCGGAGGAGCAGTCAATGCGAATCCTGTATCAGCTAACGGTTACACAGCCAATGCCGCATTCGGCAGTGGCAGCCAGATAGGAACAGGCAACTTTGTGGTCTATAATGGGAATGCAGCGGGTGTTTCTATTACTAACCTTACCAATAGTACCCAATACTACTTTGCTGTTTATGAATATTTAGGCAGCGGTGCCAGTGCTTGTTACAAACTGGACAATATATTGACCGGCAATTTCACTACGCCTTTATGTGTGCAGCCTTCTAATCCGCCTACCGGTGTTTCTGCCAGTCCTATTAATATGTCTTCTGCCACTATCAATTGGACGGAAGGAGATGGTGCTAGTTTTGTATTAATGAAACAAGGTTCGGCGGTCAGTTCAGACCCGGCCCAAGTAACCGGATATACAGCGAATGCCGCTTTCGGTTCGGGTGACCAAATTGGGACCGGTAATTATGTGGTGAAGGCATCTACCGGAGGCTCGGTCAACGTTACCGGTTTGCTTCCAAGCACAACCTACCACTACAAAGTATATACGTTTAAGTCTGCTTCGAACTGTTATCTCCCAACTGGAGTAACGGGTAATTTCACTACCTCGGGCTGTTATCCTACTGTGCAGGCTTCCAGTATAGCTTATACCTGCACAGATTATAGCAAAATGACCTTTACCTTTAACCGAGGTAACGGCACCCATGCCATAGTTTTGGCAAAAGCAGGCTCTGATGTGGATGATGTCCCTGTTTATAACACCAGCTACACAGCTAACCTAGCCTTTGGTACGGGTTCACAAATCGGCACCGGCAACTTTGTGGTTTATAATGGCAATAATGCAGGAACAGTATCGGTTCCGGTAACGGGGCTAACTTCGGGGATTACCTACTATTATAAGGTGTTCGAATATAATGCTTCTCCGAATTGCTATAACTACAACTCGCCTCTTACAAACATTCAGGCTACGCGAAACGCTGCTACTTATACTTCAAGCACTGTTGCCCAAATTGCAACTGACGTGCGGCAGAATTCTCTGGCTCAACCGGTTGTCCAGCTTCAGGTTGTTGTGGGGGGTGGTGTTGACCCGGCGGCTATTTTAAACTCTATAACATTCAACACTTCCGGCAGCACGAATACGGCTACCGATATTACCAAAGCAAAAATTTATTACACCGGTACTAGCAGTACCTTTTCAAGCGCTACACAGTTTGGCAGCACTTTTACCTCCTTTGCCGGAAATTTGACCGCCACAGGAAATGTGGCCTTGCTATCGGGCACCAATTATTTTTGGGTGGCTTATGACCTTAATTTAAATGCCACTTTGGCTAATGTACTTGATGCGGCGGTGACTAAAATTAATATTACGGACAACTCAGGTACCAATGACAAAACCCCTAGTGTGACAGCACCTGCTGGCAGTAGATTAATTGTTGTTCCTTCTCTTTCTTATTGTTCTGCTACGCATGCTAGCACTGTAGCGACTTATGGAGCAGGAGGTGTTAGTTCTGTTTCATTTGGCGCTAACTCATACACTGGTAATTGTTGCGCAGGACCGAAATATATAGATGCAACTTCAACAATCTTTCCTCTTACAAAAGGAAGTACCTACACTTTAACTGTCAACACTTACCAAAACGGTTATGCTTTTAACATGGCTGTTTGGGTTGACTGGAATAATAATGGAGATTTCGCTGATGCAGGGGAACAAATGGTTGCTAATACAGCTTTTACTAGTGATATTATTACAACTTCTTTTATGGTTCCTTTAGGTGCTACAGATGGAACACATACAATACGTGTTCGCAGTAATCATAATATAGGTTATTCCATCTCATCACCCTGCGGTTCAGTTCCTACCTTATTAGGGGCAGGGGGCGATGGACAGACGGTAGATTTGACTATAGATTTAGGAAACGGCAGTGTAGGCGTTCAGGCGGTTTCTTGTGCTACCGTGGCGCCAACAGTTTCAACACCTGTCAACTATATGAAGGGCGATGTTGCTACTGCTTTGACCGCTACCGGTTCAAGTCTGTCGTGGTACACTGCTTCTTACGGCGGCACGGGTTCAGGTACTGCGCCAACACCAAGCACCGCTGCGTCTGGAACGTTGTATTATTATGTATCGCAAACCGTATCGGGTTGCGAAGGCCCCAGAGCACAAATTGCGGTAGTAACCGGACAGGCAGCTTGTGTGGCTCCTTGTAGCTCCACACCTGCACAGGCCACGGTGAGCACCATTAAATCTACTTTTTGCGGTTCAGGAACTGCTATCTTATCCTTAATCGGATTAGGGTCTGATACCTATGAATATGCTTGGGAAAGTGCCCCGGATGTAAGCGGTACTCCGGGAATTTGGGGTCCAGCATCCGGAACTATTACAAGCGCTACCTACAACACTGGTACGGTGAGTGCCAGCACTTGGTTCCGTTGTAAGGTTTCTTGTACTGCCTTATTGGCCACCACTACTTCTTTAACACTAAAGATTACCATAAATCCATTGCCTTCTATCAGTGTTAATCCTGCGGCTCCTACAGTTTGCAGAGGAGCTAGTGAAGTATTGACTGCCAGCGGTGCGGACACTTATACGTGGTCGCCAGGAACCGGATTGAGTGGCACATCGGGCGCTTCGGTCACCGCTACACGCAACACAACACAAACATATACCGTAACGGGTACAGATGTCAACAACTGTTCTAGTACACAAACGGTCACCGTAACGGTGAACAATAATGTGGTGACGATGACTCCAAACGGAGCCTTCATCGTACCGGGGGACAATGTGAACTTGAATGCTTCTTTCCCGTCAGCCAACGGCTATACTTGGTCTCCGGGTACCGGGCTGAACACCACCAATGGCGCGACTGTAAATGCTAGCCCGGCTACTACTACAACCTATACGGTGACGGCTGAGGATAATACAGGGTGCTTTCACACAGCTCAGGCTACGGTATCGGTTAATTTGGGTACACCGGCCAGTGTTAGTTGCGGATATGCTTATTCGGAAACTACTACGCCGTTATGGACCGCACCTACGGGTGGCACGGCTTTATCTATGGTGGACGATGCAGTTTATACCAATATACCACTCAATTTCAATTTTGATTACAACGGCATTGTCTATAACTCAGTCGGCATCAGCACGAATGGATTCCTTTGGTTTGGAAGCGTAAATCCATCGGCTACTGAATATAATCCTATCTCTTCCAGTTCGGTATTAGAAGGGGTTATTTCTCCATTTGGAATGAACCTGACAGACGCAACGGGAGCGGCACTCTCTTATCAAACAACGGGTGTTGCGGGAAGTCGTAAGTTTACGGTATTATGGGATAATGTTAGAGGTATTGGTGGCAGTGTCGGTTCTAAAATGTCCTTCTTTGTTACGCTTAGCGAAGCCAATCATGGCATTAGCTTCCAATATACTGCCGGTGATGTACAGGCCGCAGATTTATACACAGCACAGGTCGGAATAAGAGGCGCATCGAATACTGATTTTAATAATCTGAGTGTTCCTTGTAGCAACGCCGGGCAATACGGTTGGGATGTAGCTACTAATGGAGGTGCTAACACAAATACCTCTGCCGCAGTTCTGAATTTTACTTGTGCTGCTAGCCCTTCAGGCTTTACTACTCCACAGTTCTATAATGCTGTGCTTGGTGGATTATTTCCATACTTTAATACCCAAGGAGTATATAATTGGATTCCTAAATTGACCACGCCTACTATTTCACCAACAGCTAGTCAAACGATTTGCTCGCATGAAACACTGGCATTCACTTCCAGCACTACGAATGCTTCACCTACTTATCAGTGGCTGCGCAACGGAGGTAATGCAGCAGGGGCTTCTACCAGTGCCAACTATACGGCAGGGCCATCGTTGACGGCAGGCAGTCATTATTTCTCGGTTAAAGTAATCAGCGGCGGTTGCTACAGAATATCTAATGTTACTAAGGTAACGGTTAATGCCAGTCCTGCGGTTTATAATGTTACCGGTGGCACTCAGTGCGGCACTGCTTTAGTTGGACTGAGCAGTTCAGATGACAATACAGTTAGTTACCAGTTAGTCCGTAACGGGGTGACCAATGTAGGCAGTCCGGTTGCGGGCAGCAGTGCAGCATTTAATTTCGGCTCACAGGCTACCGCCGGAACCTATACCGTTTTGGCTTCCAACGCTCTATGTCCTAATATTGCTATGACGGGTTCTTCTTTGGTGAATCCTCTTCCGGCTAATCCTACCAGCGGAGGCAATGTTTCCGTTTGTGCTGATTTGGCGCCGGGAACTATTAGTGCCACCAGCGCAGGGAATGAAATAGACTGGTATGTGGCTTCTACCGGAGGAACAGCCGACAAGGTTAACAGTACTACTTATACTTCACCTACCACCATTACTCGCTATGCTCAATCAAGAATAGCTGGTACGGGTTGTGTGAGCGCTTCGAGAACCTCGGTGGTTTTGACCGTGAATCCTATGCCTGTGGCTTATGATGTATCGGGAGGCGCTTGTACTCCGGCTATTATAGGTTTAACAGGCTCTCAGTTTGGAGTCAATTACCAGTTGATTAGAGATGGGGTCACTCCGGTTGGCAGCCCTATTGGAGGAATCAATGCGCCGGTTAGTTTTGGATATTTTAATACGACAGGTACCTACTCTGCCGTAGGAACGAGCGCCGCCGGATGTTCTACGCCTATGATTGGAGTTTCTCTGGTTAATTTATGTCTTAGTGAATGGACGGGAGCTACCAGTACCGATTGGTTTAAGAACACCAACTGGGCTCCTCCAGCGGTGCCGAATATCTGTGGTGCTACGATTAGAATCTATTCCAATGCGCCAAGATTCCCCGTAATCGCTGGTGCAGATGTTCAGGTAGGTAATATGGAGATTGCAGCAGGTGCATCTATCACGCTTCAAGGTCAATCTTTGGGTGTTTGCGGCGACTGGACGGTAACGGCAGGAACGGGTGTTGAATCGGTCGTGTCAGGTGATGGATTGGTAACTATAAACGGAGGCTTTGTTCAGACCATTTCAGGAAAGGCTAGGTTTGATCTTTTACAGATTGACAATTCCTTAGGTGTGGTATTAGCCAGTGGCGCATTTGTGACCGTTAGAGGTGGAGTGCAATTAAAAATCGGCGACCTCAACACTACAGCCGGCACCTTGCATCTTATGTCTTACTCCTCTATACATTGTGCTTATTTAGATGATTTCACCCCGGGTTTTGCCGGTACTTTAACGGGCAATATTTATATGGATCGCTTTATTCCAACCAGAGGATTCAACCAACACTATATGAGTTCGCCGGTGAATGCTCCTACCTTTAAACAATTAGGTGGCAGCGGCCCGAATGGGATATTTGTTCAGCCGGATGTTTACTGCGATGAAACAAAGAGTGCTTACCATTCTCCTTATGGAACGGTGTTCTCTTATGATGATACATATATGGCTCCGGGACAGTGCAAATTAGGCAACTGGCAAATCAAAAGTCAGGGCACGATGGACAATGGTCGCGGCTATTCATCCTACCAGCAAGGAGATACGGTTAGGAGCCTGATAGGCCCCCCGAATACAGGTGATTTGACGGTGAGCGGCTTAAACAACAAAGGCAGCGTTGCCGTACCTACGCTTCAATCCGTACTGAATCCTATTGAGTCGGGATGGAATCTGGTGGGCAACCCTTATCCTTCGGTGATTGATTTAACCACGCCTCGTGCCGGATTCTCTAATCAGGTGCAGGTATGGATGACCTCCGGTGTTTACTCCGGAAGCTGGCAGCAGTACCAAATAGGTATTTCCCCGCACATCTATATAGCTCCTTTTCAGGCTTTCATGGTTTTGAAAACTTCTGCAGGAAATAACGGTAGCTTTGATTTCTTTCAATCAGAGCGGATAAGAAGCTACGCTGGTATTCCGTTCTTCCGCACAAGTATTGAGAATAGCTTGGTGTTGGAAGTTGATTATAATGGAGTGAAGGATATTACAACCGTAGAGTTTAATCCGGAAGCAACGGAAGGGTTCGATGCTCAGTTTGATGCGAGCAAACCAAGCGGGCAGGCGGGCAGACCGACCTTGTTCACACACATGAACGCCAATCGTGGCTATGCGATCAATTCTCTTCCATCTCTTCATCAGGCTACTACAGTGCCTATGGGCTTGAGACCGGAAGCGAACGGTATGATGAAAATCTCTGCTGTGGGTATCCAGTCCTTTGATCCGACTTCTTACATCTTCTTAGAAGACAAGCAGACCGGTGTATGGCATAATATGAGAGACGGCGATTATACTTTCGCTACCAAGACTACCGATAATCAGGATCGCTTTGTGCTACACTTCACTCCTCCTGCTCAAATCTTGACCAGCGATGCAACTTGTAGCGGCAGCGGTATGATTCAAATCGAGCAGCCGGGAAGTTCCAACTGGAACTACAGCCTGTCTGATGTGAATGGTACAGTAGTTTCTACCGGAACGCTGAACGCTTCTTCACCGGTCAACATGAGCGCCAATGCAGGTGTCTATTCACTGACCTTGCGTGATAACAACGGTTACACGGTGATGAAGAATATACAGGTGAGCGGAGAACAATCTATTGTCGCGGCTTTCGCCGCCAGCAGTAATCTGGCTAAGACACAAGAAGAAATCACTTTCACTTCTCAGAACACAGGTGTAGTGACTACGGAATGGAACTTCGGCGATGGAAATACTGCCAGCACCATAGATGCTTCTCACCGCTATACCAGCGAGGGCGTTTATACTGTTTCGCTAACCGTGATTAACGAAGCGGGTTGTAAGTCAGTAACCACTCAAACGGTGACGATTACTTCGAGAGAAGCTACGGGCTTAACTACTATCCAAAGCAACAAACTTCCTATCTGGAGTGCTGACAACCGGGTGTTTATTGACTTCGGTGGTCAAACCAAGGTGGAAGCAGAGATTGAACTTTACAACATCATCGGTCAACTAATCAGCAGTGAGAAGTTCGGTCGCTCTACTATCTATTCTAAGGAGATTCCGAATCTGGAAGCTGCTTATATGATTGTAAAAGTGAAGAATGACGGTGTAACTACTACCAAGAGAGTGTTTATCGGGAATGTGAAATAAGTTTCATCATCCAAATATCAAAGCGCCTTGTCAGATTTCTGACAAGGCGCTTTTTATTTTCAGACTACAGACTACAAAAGTCTCTAAGACTTTTGTAGTCTAAACGTCAAATTATATAGAGTACTTATAAAGAGGATGTAGGGAGAGGAGTTTCTACTTACATTTGATAAAAGCTATTTTAGCCCCCTTCGTTTCGAATAGATGAAATTATCGGAATTATTTTGGGTATTTCTCAGAATCGGCAGCATATCATTTGGCGGTTTTATGGCATTGGTTTCTGTAGTTGAAAAAGAATTGACTCAGAAAAGAAAGGTACTCAGCAGCGAAACAATACTTGATGGAATTTCTTTGGCTTCTGTTTTGCCGGGACCCGTGGCGGTTAATATGGTGGCTTTTGCCGGTTACGAACTCAGAGGGATAAGGGGGGCAATCATTTCGGTTGTTGCTGTTATTCTTCCTTCTTTCATACTTATTTACAGCTTATCAGTAGCTTATTTCAGTTATGGGCACGTACCCGCAATCGCCAAAATTTTCGAGGGATTTATTCCTGCGGTTATGGCAATTATTGCTTCAGTAGTTTATGATTTATCTATAAAGCATATCAAACATCCATTTCAGGTATTTCTCTGCCTGTGTTCCGCCCTACTTATTTATCTGGTTGGCGGCTTATTTTTAACGATACTGATTTTTCTTATTTCCGGCCTGGCAGGCAAATTATTTTTGGATACTCCTTCATCAGTTTCAGCCGATGAAAAGACGATTATCTGGGATAAGAAAAAGCTGCTGAACGTGTTGGGACTTAGCGTCGCTATATTAATGGGGTATGTATTAATCGAATTGCTGATTCCTGAAGCCGGAATCTATCTGATTTATAAACAGATACTTTTTTTGTTCAGCGGCTTGAGTTTAACATTGTTCGGAGGGGGATATGTTTTTATTCCGATAATACAGCAACTGGTGGTCGTAAAAATGAACTGGCTTACTGTTAAGGAATTTACCGATGGCATTGCCTTGGGTCAGGTTACGCCGGGACCTATTTTGATAAGTGCCGCTTTTATCGGGTATAAAGTCGCTGGACTGACAGGTGCTGTATTGGGAACTATCGGTATGTTTATGCCCTCGGTGTTGCTGACCATATTGGGAGCACAAGGCTACCGGCATATCAGGCAATCTACCTTCGTTAAAGCCATGTACACCGGTATCAGACCGGCTGTTATCGGGATGATTATTTCGGCCATTGCCGTTATTGGAAAAACTGCCACATGGAATTGGCTGTGCGTGTTAATAATGGCATCCTCATTCATAGCAATCGTTGCATTTCGGATAAATATCATTTGGGTTATACTTGCATCCGGATTGACATGGTATTTTCTAAATTAATTTTTTCCTATTGATTTAATGACTCATTCCAAAGCTATTTTAATTATAGGCACCCAACGTTCAGGCTCCAATCTTTTGCGTTTAATGCTCAACCACCTTGGGCATATTGCCGCCCCCCATCCGCCGCATATTCTGCAATCGTTTTTTCCGGTTATTGATACTTACGGTGACCTGTCAAACGAAAAAACTTTCGATTCGCTCATAGAGGATGTATGTCACTTTGTAAACCTCAACATTATCTATTGGGGGTTTCAGATGCAACCAGCAAAAATCAGAGGGCGATGTAGAAATAATTCGCTGGTGGAAGTGTACAAAGCGGTGTATGAGGAATTTGCTGAAGTACATGAGGCGGAATATTGGTGCTGCAAAAGCATGGCCAATGTACATTACATTCCGCAGATTGAAGCAGCCGGTCTCCATCCTTTTTATATTCATCTCTATCGCGACGGCAGGGATGTTTCGCTTTCCTTCAAAAAAGTATTGGTGGGCGAAAAACATTTCTATCACCTGGCAAAACAATGGACGAAAGAACAGGAATTGGCGCTGGCCTACTGCGAGCAATATGCCTCAGGCAGATTCATTAGGGTAAGGTATGAAGATTTGATTCATAACCCTTCGCTAGAGGTAGGCAAGATTTGCAAGGCATTGGGCATTGAATTTAATCCAAATGCTTTTCTTTATTACCAGTCGGAAGAAGCCCATGCCATGGCAAAGATAAGCAGCATGTTCCGTAATCTGGATAAGCCCGTACAGAAACAAAACGACCATAAATACCTCCGCGAAGCCACCCGCGAAGAGTTGCAAATTTTCGAATCCATCGCTGCGCCAACCTTGCAAAAATTGGGCTACAGCCTGCTCTTTAAACTAGGGGAGGAATATGTATTTACGGATGAAAATATAAAGCGGTTTGATGAAGAAAACAGCCTCATAAAAAAAGAAATTGCCCTTACTGAAAGTGCCGAAGAGGTAAGAAAAAGAAGCTTGCAGAGCACTTTTTTAAAAGAGGTGGTGCAGAGAAACAATTTACACAAGCCCTGACAGGTTTTATTATTTCTTCTCTTGCCATCACGCTGAAGCCTGATTATAAACCTTACTATTCCGTTACTGAAAAGCAGGGCCATCCTGTTTTTATGGCTTTCTTTTCTTAGGACTGTTGCAGAGAACGTTCACATCGTTAATTGATAGCTGTTCCGAGCGGATAAACCCTCCTTCCCCGTAAGGCACAAACACGAAATAATTCCCCGGCTTTGTTACAGCAATAGTTCGTGTTACACTGGAGTCGCTCCACTGATAGGAAGAATAGTCTTGCGCGGTTTTCAGGTATTTCACGCCGAGGGAATCAAAGCAGGTGATTTGCGGACGCTTCACTTTCCAGGGAAGCTCGCGGTAGTAGAAGGAGCGGTAAGAATCAAGATGGTCGGGCGAGTTCAGCTCAAAAAGTTTACGACCTCTCTTATCTACCACGACGAAGATCAATTCGCTGGCAGTCCCAACCACCCCATAATTTACTAAGGTATAACCATTGTCCAAG
This sequence comes from Bacteroidota bacterium, assembly GCA_016722375.1. NCBI lineage: Bacteria > Pseudomonadati > Bacteroidota > Bacteroidota bacterium. Next base: position 62,098 of record JADKJG010000006.1, read on the forward strand.
CGTTGTACATTCCCTCGGGCTTGACTGACTAAAGCCGTATCGTAGGTATAGCTCCATTTCAGGGTGGCAATTGTTTTCACTTCATCCAATTCAAACTCCAGCGCTCGGGCTCCGTACGGTTTCTGATGGTGTCCCCCATCAAACAAAGTGATGTTTCCGTTGCTGATTCTACGGATGTCATGCTGACCGTAAAAAGGAACCGGACAATTCACAAAGGTGAACTGGTTGCGTTTGCCCCCCAGTCGCCACATAATGGAACCGTCTGACCTATTGATTTTGGTGATTTCGCTGTAATTCTTAGATGACAATAAAATGTTTCCGTCCTGATCCAATTCAACCGCATTATAATGTGCCATATTCGGCATCTTCAACGGGATTCCGGACAAAGAAGTATCTGCGTCTGTCGTTCCAAAACGATCTTTGGCGCGCCAGTCAAAACTACATTCTTCCCGGCATCCAACTCCTGAATCGCTTCACGCAAGGCGCGGGTCGTATCCACCGCTTCAAACTTTTTACCTACGGAATCCTTCCTCAAATCCATACTTACCGTATCCATTCCCAACAACAGGAAATGCCCGTTGGGTAGCCAACGCATGTCGTGTGGGTCGGTTTTATACAAGTTTTTGCATTTAACCGAATCCACCACTCTAAAGGTACTGTCCATAAACAGATAACCGCTCTGGTTAGAGTAGCTGATCCACCCATTGGCTTGTAATGCAAAATTATAAGGACTTGCTTTTTCCTGTATCATCGGTTTATAATAAGCCACGCTACCGGTGTGATCGAGTATCAAAAAAAGGGTTGTATTTGAATAATTGACCGAAAGAAAATAATAACCTTTCAGTGCCGGATGGTAAACGCTTGCCTTCAATGTAGGCAAGGATTGTGTAAACGAAGTCATCGAGCACAGCCAAAAGCACAGCAAGGAAACGGCTATTCTCATTTATTCTTTTGAAGAGGCGGCTTTATTTCTATTAGACAAGGAACCGAAAGATCGGTCACTACCCATTTTTCTGAGTAGATAAATCCATTTTCGCCGCAGGGAACTAACACCTGATAGTTTCCGAGGTTTGGGCGCTATCATAAATAGTTTCCGAATATTCCGGCACTTGGCATATAACCACCCTTTAAATCAGGAGGAGAAAAAGTAGAGGAATGTATTTCATTTTTAAAAAGTAGCGAATCTTGTCTTGGGCGAAAGATAAAACCTTTCTGTGGCTTGCATTTCTTTTTATCCGGATAAACTCGGGCGAATTTCCATTGAAATAAAAAACCTACAAAAAGTCTTCGAGACCTTTTGTAGGTTAAAAAAAGAAAGCCCTTTCCGCTGCAGCAGAAAAGGCTTCCAAGAGAAAAAATAAACTACAAAAGTTTTTGAAACTTTTGTAGTCTTTGCCACTTACAGCGTAATCCCCATTGCCGGGTCGCTCCAGCCGCTCATGCCCGAAGCATTCATGGCACACACGCTGAACCAGTAGCGGCTCAACCCGTTTAGATTTTGTGCTACAAATCGCCCTTTCTTGACACTCGCGCCAATGATGACAGGTGCTTCGCTCAAAGATCCCGGATACATGCGAAACAGATAAGCGCTTGCATCTCTCACCGGTTTCACCACCACCACAAGTTGCCCTTCGTGGGTAGCTGGAAGCACTTTAACAGTTGGAGGTATAGCAGGAACCGGAATCGGGCTTGGTTGTTTGCGCACTTCAAATCCACTGCTTAAAATAATCTCCTCATCCCCTCCGCTTTGAGTTTGAACAAAGTCTGCAAATCTCACGATCAGAACTTTCAACTCTTTGCGCCGAATGCGCATAATCGCTTTTTCGTCCTTATCGCCGCCGGAGGCCTCAATGCTCGCCAGCTCCAAACTGTCGGCTGCGGTGGCGAGGTCTGCCAAACTTGGCACAGGGTTTACCAGATTAGGGTTACCAGTTGATTGCAATATAATTTCGCGCGTTTTTTCTACCTGCTGCGCCACAGATTTTCTGAAATTTAATTTGATTCTTGCCATATTTTTTTGTTTTTTTGATTAATTTAATGTAATTTCGAACTATAGCCTTCGTCCATAGGCCGCCCAATCTGAGTGCCTAACCTTGTCTTTCTACCTTCCGGGAAGGCAGAGATAGCCATGGTTAGATGACTCAAATTATGGACAAACCTACAGGCTTGGCTTCACGGTCAGGCAGCACCATGCCACCTGACGGTTATTTTCTAAACCATTTTGCTCCTCCTTTTGCCGGCAAGGTTGGTTTTCTATTCAGCGCACAAAACAGCGACGTCTTTCTGTTTTGTATCTGATTTTAAACCTACCTCTATATATAGGTAGCGCAAAATGGTCTAAATATCAAAACTTTATGAAAATCCCGGTTTTCAATAAAGTTGATAATGCAAATATAATTCATGTAAGTCAAAGAGTCAAGGAAAATCAAATATTTGTTTAAAATACTTTTTTTACCAATGAAAAGCAGCAATATCTAAGATATTATTGATCCAATAAAGTGCATAAAAACGATTAAACGCAGTTCATAAATAATCATTTAAGCACCTGAACAAACAGGTTTTGGTGCAGAACTAAGATGTTTCAGTCCGGAACGTATGCGTTTTGGCGCAGAACTAAGGTGTTTTAGTCCGGAACGTATGTGTTTTGGTGCAGAACTAAGGTGTTTCAGTCCGGAACGTATGTGTTTTGGTGCAGAACTAAGGTGTTTCAGTCCGGAACGTATGTGTTTCGGTGCAGAACCAACATGTTCTGGTGCAGAACCTATAGGTTTTGGTCGGGTGATGATAAACTACAAATTACTGTAATAATTATTTGCGTCTAATCAAAAACAACTGTTTTTGCAGCAAAAACTCAAGCTTTCGAAGCAAAAACAACTGTTTTCACTTCAGAAATTCAAGTTATCGGACTGAAAACAATCATTTTAGGAAAAAAATCTCAGTTCTGACAAGTTAAGGTAAGCCCCTTCCCCTTTATTGTGATGGCTTTTCAGCCGCAATATCCATTTCTTTGATAGCATCCAGCACATCTTGTCTTTTGGGATTAATGGTAAGAGCCTTTTTAAAATATTTTCTGGCGGTTTCAAAATCACCGGCCTTCTTATAAAAGAAGCCCATATTGGCTTGTGCCACCTCCGACATAGGTTTGCGCACCAAGGCCTGAAAATTATAATAAATGGCACTGTCCTGCATGCCAGCATCCGAAAAAAGAACAGCGAGGTTCAATAGAGGAGCCGTCAGTGAAGAATCCAATTGGATCGCTGTTTTATAGTGTAACATAGCCGAATCGAATTGCTTCAACTGCTGATAGCAGGTGGCCAAATCAAAATGAAATTCGGCCTTTTCGGGTTTCAGGGCAACAGATTGCTGCAAATAGGGAATGGCCGCCGCTGGATCATGATAGTCCACCGATAGAATTTCCGCTAATCTGGCATTAGTGAATGCGTTTCCTGGATATATCTCTATAGCCTTCCGATAGTGTTTGACTACGGTTTCCAGCGTGCCAGCGGGAGGGGTCTCAGCCCCAAACTTGTAAGCACGATAAAGCTCAAAGGCGTAATTATGCTGTGCTATATAGGAGTTTTCCAAATAGCCAATGTCTGCACTGAACAAAGTCAGATAGTTTTCCCAATCCTTATTCCTCGAATAGGTTTTGACAGAATAAAGCAGAAGAACCATCAGGAGCATTATCGGAAAAAGAGGTTTTATTTTTTCCTCTGGTTTATGGTAGTTCATTCCAGAGCCGCGCAGCAACAACAAGGCCAGCGCCAGACAAAAACCGATGGAAGCAAAAAATGCCAGTCGCTCTGCTACAATTCCGGGAGCAAGCACTAGGATATTGGCGTAGGGCGCGATGGCAAACAGATAAAGCAGAATGGCCAAAGCCAGCAATTTGCGCTGAAGAATACCCTTTATGGCCCAAGCAAAGAGACCGAGGTGTATCAGAAAATAAAACAAGGGTTGAACAGCCCAAGGCATTTGCATTGGAACCATGTTGTAACCATAGTACCAGCCTAAAGGATGTGGAAAGATGAGTTTGCGGATATAAAACCCCAGCGAGTTGAATGCGGTTCCCAACTTGATCAGAAAATCTTGTTCCACTAAAGGGTTTTCTTCAAAGGCATATATCCTGCCCGACTCCAACAGCGGTGTTTTTAATATAAACTGTTGCACCCAAAACGCATAAAGAATCACGATTAGAAATAGCGCTGCTCCGACAAACACCAGTTGCCGAGGCTTTACATCCTTATGAGTATAATATAAGAGGAGGGGAGTCCAAAATATCAGTACCAGGCTGCTCTGTTTTGAAATAAGAGCGAGCATAAAAAGAAGAAAAACAAAAAGCCATAGAACTACCCTCTTCTTATCCCAAGCCCGAAGAAAAAACATCAAAAACAACAGGGAAAAGAGCAGAGAAAACAACTCCTCACGGTTTTTCAAACTGGCCCCTACCTCAGTGTGTATCGGATGCGCAGCGAACAAAAGTGCAACTGTGAAGGGTAATAGGACAGGGTTAAAGGGAAAAATTTGCCGCAAAAAGATAAACAGCATCAAACAGACTCCCGCATATATTATAGACTGAATGAAGTGACTGACATGTGGGTTGATCGAGAAAAATTCATGCTCCAGAGCAAACGAAATCTTGGTTAATGGACGATATTCTCCTCCGGTCTTTCCGTCTATCATATAATAAGGAGTGGTAAGGATTTCAGGAATTGCGCTGATACCCTGCGCTACCAAGTGATTATCCTTGACTGCAAATTGGTCATCGAGGGAATAATCATTAGGGATGGTATTGACATAAAGAAGAAAAGCAAACAGAAAAACAAGCAGCCCGGCATAGCGATGTACTATGGAATGAAGGGTGGGGCTTATAGCTATTGTTTTCTTGTTTTTCATTCCAGATACAATGATAGAAAACTCTTTTTGTATCCATCCTCCCCCGTCCCGCTGATATTGGCGGTCCACCCTCCCGAAGCGAGTTCGGGACAGGCTCTCAAGAGACTACCGTGTGGACACAACTTTAAATGGCAACATGTTACAAGACCATTCTATTGTTTGCACTTTTAACGATAATCGGATAAAAAATACAGTTTAACGCAAAGAACGCAAAGTGGACAGCCGCGCAAAGAGCGCAAAAGACATAGTCAACGACTGAATTCTTTGCGCTCTTTGCGTTAGCCTTTGTGTTCTTTGCGTTAAATTGTATTCGGTTTTTAGGATTTTTCGCCATAATAACGAGTCTATCCATAAAAATATCCATCCTAAATACTTGTGTCCAAACCTAGCTCCAGAGGGGGACAAACAGCCGTCCAACACAATTAACAGAGTGCCTATGAAGAAAATGACTGCACTTGTCCCCCTCTGGAGGAGGATTTTCTTTAAACTACAAAAGTCTCCAAGACTTTTGTAGTTTATTGTAATCAAAACCTGTCTATATTATTGTTCAAAAAGCTGAAGAGTTATTTAATTGATATGGCATAATCTACTTAACAGATGGCACTATCATAAAGCAGTCAATTAGACGCTATCCATCGAATTTGCCATTATTCAAGCAGGACACAAACTCATTATTCAGTAGAATTATTATGGCTTAGATAGAGCTACAGAGCGGACAGTGTTCCTATCCAAAAGCCAATAGCCATCTTGATTACAGCCCCTCTTGACTACTCAATATTTTTTCGCAAAGCTATAAATCTAAGAGGCTGGAAATCAGTCTGTTGGCTATTTCTGGCACGCTTCTTGCAAAGTATATTTATATTCTTGGAATGGGCTACAATGTTTTTCTTAGAATTTGTTTAATAGAAACCATTGATTACTTTAGCAGACAGAAACACAAAAAGAAAAGAAACTTTTGAACAGAGGTTTCGTATTAAACTTGACAGAAAAGATTTTAAGTAGTATCTTAAAGAAGATAAGCAACATAAAGATTTTATTTCACCATTAAACAAGCATTATGACAAACAGATTTACAAACAGTTTACCCACAAGAAGAGAAAATGGAAAAGCAGGAGCAATCGCTCTTTCAAAGGCAACAAAGTTTCTTGCCTCGCTTGGTAGGTGGCGTTTCTTAATAGTTCCGGCCATCGTGTTCTCGCTGCTGCTGATTGATTCGAGCGTATCGGCACAAACAGTCATCCAAATAGGAACGGGTACGGGTGTTCCCAATGTGGAACCAATCCTGCTTCCACCTTTGAATGTGTTTCGCCTTACGGGGTAACGAACGCCAAGAGCGGTAAGCGGACGCAGATGATTTATACGCCTGCTATGATTAACGCAGCCATGGCTGCTGCGAGTATTAGCCCTGGTCCGGCATTTATAAGTAACTATGCTTTTAATATAACCAGTGCCGTAGGGTCACATACGGTTACCTCCTATACGGTGAGTATGGCAAATATAGCACAAGACCAGCTTACTACCACCGGCGGCCTTTATACTGGGCCATCTACTTTGGTTTATTCCGTAGGCTCATATAATATGGATAATTCTACGGGATGGATTACATCGCCCACTTTCGGCTCTCCATTTCTTTGGGATGGTAGCAGCAATCTTCTCGTGGAAGTTTGTTATAGTTATAGCACTCCAGGCCCTATTGGTACTTATGGAGGCGCTCAGTACACGCCCGACGCGGGCGTGGGTGCGCCCAATCACATGGCCACATTATTGGCGTACGGTCCTTGTGCAAACCCCTCAGGCACTGTTACTACTTTCTACACCAGTCGCCTCACGAATATTCGATTGACAGTTACATCTGCCAACGTCTGCGCCGGTAACCCGGCAATAGGAAACGTATCAAGTGGACTCCAATGCCCAAATAGCAGTACCGATATTGATGTTTCGGGTTTGGGTGGACAGGGATATACTTATCAATGGTTGCAGTCTAATGCCCCAAGCGGGACTTACGTAAACGCTGCAGGAATTTCAACCAACGAAACTTATAGCACCCCAACTACTTTGCCTTATACTCCTACTTATTATAAAGTAGATGTTACTTGTTCTAATGGAGGAGGGATTACGCGTTCCAATTCGGGAAGCGTTGATTTGGACGAGTTTGTGAACTGTTATTGTATGACCTCTTTTAGTTCGGCGAGCGCCGCAACCGATATAATGACCAATGTGACACTAGAAGGAAGTGGAGCAACTCCGCTATCACCTACCCCATTGAATAATACTTCCGGAATAGAGACAAATCACTATGGTCTATATGGGTCAATCGCCACCCCCTATGGTAATGTATCGCAGGGGTCTAATTATTATTTAAAAGTAACTAAAGGAACAGACGTGGGTAGTCGGGCTAATGCTTGGTTTGATTGGAACCGGGATGGAGTTTTCGGCACCACGGCATATCCCGCTGTTGGTTGGGAATATCTGGGAGCCACCACTGCCGGGAATGGTGCTTATGCTTATCCGGTCTTTACCGTTCCTGCTTCAGCCGTTACAGGGCCTACCGTTATGCGGGTGGTAGAAGGGAGAAATCTGGCGACAAACAATGCTTGTATTAGTACTACAACAGGGGAAACTGAAGATTATGTGATATTCGTAACCGGTGGCTCATGTGTAGAGCCAAGTATTCAAGCCAGCGGAAATAGCATGGGAACGATTAATGCAACGGATGCGACCATTAACTGGAGTGGAAACGGTAATGGTAACGGCGGTGTATTTGTGTTGTTGAAGCAAGGATCGTCTGCTCCATATGAGCCTTTCGCAGGCTGTCAGCTATGCAGCCAATGCGAATTTTGGTTCCGGCGACTTCACTTTAGCAGGCTCTTATGTGGTTTATAAAGGGTCCGGAAGTTCTGTTACTGTTACGGGTCTTTCCATTGGCACCGAATATACTTATAGTATTTACGCCTATAATTCAACAACTGATTGCTATAAATTGGTGTCACCAATCGGGGCATCGTTTACTACCTTGAACGTACCTATGGTTGTTCTTTCGAGCACTACGACGCAGTTGGTAACTGCCAATGTCACCCAGAACTCGCCAAATAATCAGATTATTGGCTTACAAGTGGTAGCATCAGGCGGCACAAACCCTGCTCTGGACTTTACCTCTATTACTTTTAATACATCAGGATCTACCTCTCCGGGTAGTGATATTGTATCAGCAAAAATATACTACACCGGAAATAGTTCTACGTTTACAACAACTACTCAGTTTGGTAGCACAGTTGTTGGGCCTAATGGGTCTCATGTAGTCAATGACTTGATTACCCTGCTACCGGGGACTAATTATTTCTGGGTGGCCTATGATATAGCGCCGGCGGCAACAATAGGTAACTTTGTGGATGCACAATGCACCTCCTTTACGGCAGGCTCTCCACTGACCCCTTCTGTTACTAATCCGGCTGGATCTCGTGAGATTGGGCTAATCGTTTATTGTATCCCCGCTCCCGGAGGATCAGCCTGTGATATATTTAGTAATGCTGATGTTGTTACTGTCTCACTGTCTATCAACGGTACTGGCTCCACATTTAATTTTACAGGCGATACCTGTTTGGGAGGTGCTCCAAATAATTATCAAATAAATTCTTACACTGGTAATTTGGTGATTGGCAATACCTATAACATCACGCATGTGAAAGACGGAGGCACTTTTGGCTGTCGCCGTATTGTTTGGATAGATCTGAATAACGATGGTGACTTTACGGATACTTATCTTGGCCAGAGTGAAAAAGTCATGGATGTAACCTCAACCAACGTGAGTGAAACGGGATCTAATTTTGTGATTCCTGTCGGTATCGTTGCTGGCATTCACCGCATGAGAGTTTGGTCTGGTTATACCGGATCATTTGTTCCTTCTGACATTAATACGGTAACCACCGGTTGTGAGTCGCTTAATTCTGGAACAAATATTGGTGATGTTCGCGATTTTAATATAGATCTTACTTGTCCTGTTCCAACTATCAGCGGCTTATCGTCCACGGCAGTATGTGCCTCGGCGAGCCCACAATCTATTGACCTTTCTTATACCGGTGTGACCAATGCACCAACTCAATACAGTATTACTTGGAACGCAGCGGCTATTACCGCCGGATTAGTGAGCGTAGGGTTCTCGGCTTTACCAGCCAGTCCTATATCTGTTTCAGTTCCTGCGGCATTGGTGGCTAATACCTATTCCGGTACTTTGGTGGTTAGAAATGTTTGCGGAAGCGTTAGCTTGGGTGACCCGATAAGCATCACGATTAACTCCATACCTACCCAGCCTGCGAGTGCAGGTAATGTAGGCATCTGTGAAGACATACCTAATGGGGTGCTCACCGCTACCAGTGTAGGCAACTCAATAGATTGGTTTAATAATCCTACCGGAGGCAGTTCTATCAATACCGGAACTACCTTGACTACAGGTACTGCGGGAACTTATTATACCCAGGCTACTACTTTGGCCACAGGATGTGTGAACTTGACAAGAACACCTATTACTTTAACAATTAATCCACTTCCGGCTGCCTTTAACGTGACCGGAGGAGCTTGTACGCCAGCCGTCATGGGCTTGGACGGCTCTGAAGTGGGGGTTAATTATCAGTTGATTCGTACGGATACATTCAATGTGGTATCCAATGTTGGTTCTATATATGCCGGCACAGGAAGTCCTCTTTATATGGGCTATCAGAATGTAGCAGGTACTTATCAGGTAATAGCAACCAGTGTGGTCGGAGGATGTACTAAGATGATGACTGGTGTGTCCACCGTTGGAATTTGTATTAGTGAGTGGGGAGGATTTACAAGCGATGATTGGTTTACTAATACCAACTGGCTTCCACCTGCTGTACCTAATATCTGTGGTGCCACTATTGTAATCTATGCTAACAGAGCTCCTTTCCCGGTCATTAGAACCGGACCAAACACATCCGATGTACAAGTGGGTAACATGTATATTGAAGGTGGTGCTACTGTTACAGTGAATAGTGGTCGCACCCTGTCTGTGTGCGGAGATTGGAACACTTTTAATGCTTATACTACCGATACCGTTTCTGAAGTGAAGGGAGCAGGAAAAGTAATTATGAATGGTGGATTTACTCAAGGATTTACAGGAATATCCAGATTTAAGTTGCTTGAACTGGACAATATCTTGGGTGCTGCTATTGGTGCCAACGCTGTCGCATCAGTTGAAACAGGTCTGCATCTTATTTTGGGCGATTTCAACACTACAGCCGGCACCTTGCATTTGCTGTCTAAATCTGCCACACATAGTGCCTACTTAGACAACTTCACCCCAGGTTTTGCCGGTACTTTGACAGGTAATATCTATATGGATCGCTTTATGCCGATACGTGGCTTTAACCAACACTATATGAGTTCGCCGGTGAATGCTCCTACCTTAAAACAATTAGGCGCGAGCGGCCCGGATGGAATATTTGTTCAGCCGGATGCTTACTGCGATGAAACAAAGAGTGCTTACCATTCTCCTTATGGAACGGTGTTCTCTTATGATGATACGTACATGGGTGCAGGACAGTGCAAATTGGGCAACTGGCAAATCAAAAGTCAGGGCACGATGGACAACGGTCGCGGCTATTCATCCTACCAGCAGGGAGATACAGTTAGAAGCCTAATCGGCGTTCCGAATACAGGCGATTTGGCTGTAAGCGGCTTAAATAACAAGGGCACTGTTTCAGTACCTACGCTTCAATCCATCATGAACCCTATTGAGTCAGGATGGAATCTGGTGGGCAACCCTTATCCTTCGGCTATTGATTTAACAACGCCTCGTGCCGGATTCTCTGATCAGGTGCAGGTATGGATGACCTCCGGTATTTACTCCGGAAGCTGGCAGCAGTACCGGATAGGTATTGATCCACATATCTATATAGCTCCTTTCCAAGCCTTTATGGTTTTGAATACTTCTGCAGGCAATAACGGCAGCTTTGATTTCTTCCAGTCAGAGCGGGTTAGAACAAATGCTGGTATTCAGTTCTTCCGCACAAGTATCGAAAACAGTTTGGTACTGGAAGTTGATTACAATGGTGTGAAGGATATTACAACGGTAGAGTTTAATCCAGAGGCAACGGAAGGTTTTGATGCTCGGTTTGATGCGAGCAAGCCAGGCGGACAGTCGGGCAGACCAACCTTGTTCACACACATGAACGCCAATCGTGGCTATGCCATCAATTCTCTTCCATCTCTTCATCAGGCTACTACAGTGCCGATGGGCTTGAGACCGGAAGCAAATGGTATGATGAAGATTGCTGCCTTGGGTATTCAGTCCTTTGATCCGACTTCTTACATCTTCTTAGAAGACAAGCAAACCGGTGTATGGCACAATATGAGAGACGGCGACTATACTTTCGCTACCAAGACTACCGATAATCAAGATCGCTTTGTGCTACACTTCACTCCTCCTGCTCAAATCTTGGTGAGCGATGCGACTTGTAGCGGTAGCGGCATGATTCAAATCGAGCAGCCGGGAAGTTCCAACTGGAACTACAGCCTGTCTGATGTGAATGGCACGGTGGTTTCTGCCGGAACGCTGAACGCTTCTTCACCCGTCAATATGGCCGCCAATGCAGGTGTCTATTCACTGACCTTGCGCGATAACAACGGTTACACAGTGATGAAGAATATACAGGTGAGCGGAGAACAATCTATTGTAGCCGCTTTCGCTGCCAGCAACTATATCGCTAAGACACAAGAGGACATCTCTTTCACTTCTCACAATGCAGATGCGGTGACGGTAGAATGGAACTTTGGTGATGGTACTACTGCAAACACCACAGGTGCTACTCACCGCTATACCAGCGAGGGCGTTTATACTGTTTCTCTAACCGTGATTAACGAAGCGGGTTGTAAATCGGTAACTACTCAAACGGTGACGATTACTTCGAGAGAAGCTACGGGCCTAACTACTATTCAAAGCAACAAACTTCCTATCTGGAGTGCTGACAACCGGGTGTTTATTGACTTCGGTGGTCAAACCAAGGTGGAAGCAGAGATTGAACTTTACAACATCATCGGTCAACTAATCAGCAGTAAGAAGTTTGGCCGCTCTACTATCTATTCTAAGGAGATTCCAAACTTGGAAGCTGCTTATATGATTGTAAAAGTGAAGAACGACGGTATCACTACTACGAAAAGAGTGTTTATCGGAAATGTGAAATAACCGGTAACCCCTTTAAACAAGAAGCCCGCAGATCTAAGGATTTGCGGGCTTTTTTATTGTCTGTTTGTCTGAATTCTATTTGGCTAATCTTCTGATTTTTTCCAACAGAACTTCAGCTATCTTTTGTTTCGATTCATGCGTCCATCCGGCAATGTGTGGGGTAAGTAATATCCGCTTGTCAGCAGTCAATTTTTCAAAAACAGATTTGTCTTCCTCGTTCAACGTATTCAGCTTTTCGTTTTCCAGAACATCTAACGCAGCACCGATTATTTTTTTCTCTTCTAAGCAACGAACCAAATCTTTGGTTTTAAGAACCTTTCCGCGAGAGGTGTTCAAAAACCAATAGGGCTTTTGAAAGGAAGAAAGAAATGAATAGTCAATCAGGTATTTAGTCTCTTCTGTAAGTGGCAAATGCACACTCAATACATCCGATTCCTCAAAGATTTTCTTCAGCGTTGATTCGAATATATAATCTTTAGAGAAGCCATGATAGTATTTGTCGTACGCAAGAATCCTTACGTCAAATCCTCGCAGTAGTTTTGCAAAGGCCTGTGCTGTATTTCCAAAGGCCATCAAGCCAACCGTCTTGCCCGACAATTCATGCCCCCTGTTTTCCTCGCGTCGCCAATCATAGTTTCTTACTTCTGCATCCGCTTTGGAAAGATGGTTCATCCCGTTCAAAAGCATACCCAAAGTATGTTCGGCTACTGCATTTCGATTTCCTTCCGGAGAATTGAAGGCTTGAATACCTTTTTGTTTGGCATAGTCCAAATCAATCACCTCTAATCCCGAACCTGCGCGACAAACAAATTGTAAGCGCTCCGCACGGTCTAACATTTCTTTTCCGACGTGTACTTTGCTATTAACAATTAGTCCCGTATATGCCGATATTCTTTCCAGTACTTCTGCCGGTTTGATTTCGGGGAGGTAGTCCACTTCAAAACCATCATGTGCCAATCCCTCTATCAATAAAGGATGAACTTCATCTGTTATCAAAATTTTTCTTCGCATCATCTGTCTGTTTCTCCCTTCCAGAGTTAGGTCGTTGATTGTATCAAGTTGGTCAATCCCACAAATTGTTTCACAGATAATTGCTCTGGGCGCAGGTTGAAAACTTCATCAGTAAAAAGGCTCTTATCAGTCACCATTCCTTTCAGGCTGTTGCGCATTGTTTTTCTTCTTTGATTGAAGGCTGTCTTCACCACCATTTTAAAAAGCTGTTCATCGCAAGCCAGTTGGGTGTTTGCCTTTCGTTTGATTTGAATGACCCCACTCATTACCTTCGGTGGTGGATCAAAACATTCGGGCAAAACGTCGAAGAGGTAGCTGCAGTCATAATAAGCCTGCGTCAACACGCTGATTACTCCATAATCCTTCGAGCCGGGTGGCGCGGCAATGCGCAGCGCTACCTCCTTTTGAAACATCCCGGTCATAGCCTCTACCTGCTCTTTGTAGTCTATCATACGGAATACAATTTGCGATGAGATATTGTATGGAAAGTTGCCAACGATATGCGAGGGGTTTTTTAGGAAACTCAAATCTGCCTGCATAAAATCCTGATGAATGATTTTCCCTCTGAGTAGGGGATAAGCGCGCTCTAAAAAATCAACCCATCGGTCATCTAATTCAATGACATAGAAATTATCCGGTTTCGATTCCAGCAAGAGCTTTGTCAGTGCTCCTTTGCCCGGACCTATCTCTACCACAGTTTCGTATTTCTTAAAATCACCGATAGCTGTTGCTATTTTCTGAAGGATATTTTCATCCTTTAGAAAATGTTGTCCTAATGATTTTTTGAGATAAGAATGTGACATGCGGTGCTAAATTAAGATTAGGTCAATATGTTTATTTTAGCCGCCCTTAAACTCCAGCTATGAACCTTCAACTTGTAATTTGCAAAGATTATCAAAAATTCGACCATCAAATCATGTTGATAGATGGAAATGTAAAGATTTCTTCTTTGGGGCTGTCGGCTATTGATGCCAAGACCGCCGAAACATTTTTCACTCAAAAGGTAGGAAATATATTCCAAAGACAAGCCGAAGGGAAAAGTCTGAGTATTGTTAAAGCCGATACCACCAAAACAGATTTCAAAGTATCAGAGGAAGTAAGAAAGGCCGCCAACAGCATCAATAAGAATCTGAACGGGGTCAAGGCAAAAGAGGCCTCATTTTACAATGCCACAAAGAAACCTGAGTTGACGGCTGCTTTTGCCGAAGGGATGGCTTTGAGTAACTATGAGTTTTTGAAATACAAGACCAAGGATAAAAACGAAAAAACACTGGCATCACTTCAGGTAGATGCCAGATCGTCCGATAAGAAAACATTGGAAGAGATCAGTAAAATATCGGTGGCTAATTTTTTCTCTCGTGATTTGATTAACGAACCACTCTCTTATCTCACCGCTGCGAAACTCAGTGAGGAAATTAAAAAGGCAGGAAAGCAATATGGATTTTCTGTCGAGGTGTTTGATAAAAAGAAAATCCAATCGTTGAAAATGGGTGGCTTGCTTGCCGTCAATAAAGGAAGTGTGGATCCGCCCACCTTCACCATTTTAGAATACAAACCTGCGAAGAAAAATAATAAGAAACCCATTGTGTTGGTAGGCAAAGGGGTGGTGTACGATACCGGAGGCTTAAGCCTGAAACCCACGCCCAACTCTATGGACATGATGAAGTGTGATATGAGCGGAGGCGCAGCAGTAGCAGGTATTTTTATTGCAGTGGCACAATTGAAATTACCGATTCATCTAGTCGGATTAATACCGGCAACGGATAATCGCCCCGGAGGAAATGCTTATGTGCCCGGCGATGTAGTCACGATGATGAGCGGGCTGAATGTTGAAATGCTCAATGCGGATGCGGAGGGCAGAATGATTCTGGCAGATGCCTTGCATTATGCAAAAAAATATAAACCGGAATTGGTTTTTGATTTTGCTACGCTCACCGGTGCGGCCAAAGCAGCAACCGGTGGTGTAGGAACGCCTTTTATGGGTACTGCTTCGGACAATGTGAAAAAGAAATTGGTTCACAGTGGAGAGCAAACCTACGAGCGGCTCATAGAGTTTCCACTTTGGGACGAATATGGGGAGATGATTAAAAGTGATGTGGCGGATATAAAAAACATTGGCGGCTCAGAAGCGGGAGCCATCACTGCAGGAAAATTTCTGGAGCATTTTACAGATTATCCTTGGTTGCATTTTGACATTGCAGGCACCGCCTATCTGATGCAGGAAAGCAGCTATCGGGGGAAATACGGAACCGGTGTAGGTGTTCGGCTGATTACAGACTTTTTGAAAAATTATTAGAAAACAAAGGTTTGTAAAGGGGCACTTCAGCCAACCGCGAACTGCTAACTAAATACCCTTTGAGCATGGAACAGCACAGATATAAAATAGGAATCTCCCTCGGTGATTATAATGGTGTTGGGCCGGAAGTAATTATTAAAACACTGGAGGACGAAAGAATTTACAAATTCTGTACCGTGGTGGTTTATGGGCAAAAGAGCATCATTTCCCATTACGCGAAGCATTTCAAAATTCCAAACTTTAATATCCAGGAAGTAAAGGATGTCGAGAACCTGAATCCTAAACTTCCAAATATTATCAACTGTTGGAGTGAAGCCGTAGAAATTATCCCCGGGCAGTTGACCTCTGAAGGAGGGTCTCGGGCGCTGATTTGTCTGAATGCAGGTATCAAAGATTTGACCGAAAAGAAAATTGATGTACTGGTGACCGGTCCGGTGAATAAAAGCTCGATTAGTCAGCATCAACCGGAATTTAAAGGACAGACGGAATATATTTCGCAGGCGGCGGGTAATGAAAACTCTATGATGTTGCTGGTGGATGCAGGGCTTCGGGTAGGGCTGGTGACGAATCATATTTCGCTGAAAGAGGTAACCGCTAAGTTGGATGTCAACCTGATTTTCAACAAACTTGAAATTCTTAATCAAACATTAAAGCAAGATTTTCTGATTCATAAACCACGGATTGCTGTGCTGGGTTTAAATCCTCATGCAGGCGACAATTCACTGTTGGGAAAAGAAGAAAAAGACATCATTGCCCCTGCGGTGAACCGGGCCAAGGAAAAAGGCATGTATGTAATGGGTCCTTATTCCGCCGATGGATTCTTCGGTGCCCACCACTATCGGCAGTTTGACGCCGTACTGGCTATGTATCACGATCAGGGATTGGTTCCCTTCAAAACACTTTCATTCGGAAGCGGCGTGAACTACACCGCCGGATTGAATATTGTCCGCACCTCTCCCGACCACGGAACTGGGTTCGACATTGCAGGAAAAAATTTGGCCTCCCCCGATTCGCTTCGCAATGCAATCTTCACTGGTCTTGATATTGTGAAGAACCGGAAAATCTATGCGGAGATGACTGCCAACCCGGTAGAGCGGGTGCGTGTAGAAAGCGAATAAGTGCAGATTGCTGAAGGCCACCATCGTGTGTGCTGGTCAGGTTGAAATAAAAAAAGCCCCCGGCTTTCACCGGAGGCCCACCAATCCACCCCAAACTCATCAGGAGATTTTCACATCAATAGTCCCTTTCGATTTAGCTTCTTCCATTTTGGGAAGCGAAACTTTCAGGATCCCATTTTCATAGTTAGCTGCAATTTTATCGGCCACAATAGTTTTAGGCAAAGTAAAACTGCGGACGAACGAAGAATGAACAAACTCCTTTCTTGTAAACTTTTCTCCTTCTTCCAACTTATCTTCTTTCGCCTCGGCAGAAATAGTCAGGACACTGTCCTCTATCTTCACGTTGAAGCTGTCCTTGGCAAAGCCCGGAGCCGCCACCTCGATATGATAGGCATCCTTCACGTCTTTAATATTGACCGAAGTCAGCGAATTTCTCATCCACTCGTTGTTTAAAAATGTTGGGAAATCGTTTTGAAATAAATTTTCGATGAGGTTGGAGAATCCCGGAACTGCCACCCTGCCACCGTTCGATCTTAATGCAATCTTTGTCATAGCTTTTGTATTTTGTTTGTTTAAAAATGATTTGAGCATATCCTATCAAACAAAATACCAAGTCATTTAATCGGACTTTTTGTCGCGCAAATGCTTATTTATAGTGACAAAATTTCCGATTTGATATGGATAACAGGTCAAACTAATCAATATCGTTGCTGTTTATGCTAGTTTCGGAACGAACCTCGTTAGTTCTGTTCCTGATTTAATGATAATCGCACTGAAACTAATGAGTTTCGTTCCTGTTCTATTGACAATCGAAACGGAACTAGTTAGTTCCGATACTGAACTGACATAGATCGCTCCGAAACTCGATAGCTTCGTTGCTGTTTTGTGTAGTTTCAGTCCAGAAATGATGAAATCGGGATTGTTTGTGCCCCAGCAAGGTATCCTATTTCGGTACCCCGCCAGCTAAGGCGCCTCGCTGGATTAAGTTTGCAAATAATCCACGCTCATTTGCTCGGCATCTCCCTATCCAAAACTACACACATCTTCTCCTCATGTTAGTATCGGTTTTAGTGAAAAAACCATAGTTTGGCTGGGAGTTTTATTTTTGTTGGAAATTGTAAAAACTATAATAATTTAGGACGATAAACGTCTAATAGAGATATGGAAAGTGCAGCTACAGAGAAAAAGGAGGTCAGTGTCATCACGGCCAAATCAAGAAAGATTAAAACCGTTGCCGTTTTAGGAGCCGGTGTGATGGGTTCGCGCATAGCCCTACATTTTGCAAATATTGGTTTGAAAGTTTTTTTGCTTGACATTGTCACTCCAAAGTTGAGTGAAGAAGATGCGAAAAAACCAGCCCTGCGAAATAAAAAGGTAAATGATGAGTTGTTGTTTGCTATTAAGAGTAATCCATCTCCGGTATATGACAAAGCATTTGCTTCGCGAATTACCACCGGTAATCTTGACGACAATCTTTCCTGGATAAAAAATGCAGATTGGGTGATTGAAGTGGTCGTCGAAAATCTCGACATCAAAAAGTCATTGTTTGAAAAAGTAGAGCAGCACCGTAAGCCGGGAACGCTCATTACCTCTAATACTTCCGGCATCCCTATTCATCTGATGACCGAAGGAAGAAGCGAAGATTTCAAGGCGCACTTCTGCGGCACTCACTTTTTCAATCCTCCGCGTTATCTGCGTTTGCTCGAGATCATTCCCACCAAAGAAACGCACTGCGAGGTGATTGATTTTCTGATGCACTATGGCGATTTGTTTTTGGGAAAGCAAACTGTTTTGTGTAAAGACACTCCGGCTTTCATCGCCAACCGGGTGGGTGTGTTCAGCATCTGCACGATTTTCAAATTGCAGCAGGAAATGGATTTGACCATTGATGAAATTGATGCACTGACCGGAACTTTTATTGGCAAACCAAAATCAGCTACGTTTAGAACGACTGACGTAGTGGGGTTGGATACGATGATAAAAGTAGCGAAAGGGGCTTATGATAATTTGCCCAATGATGAGCGACGGGATATTTTCAAAGTGCCAGACTTCATCAATAAGATGGTGGAGAACAATTGGATTGGCGACAAATCGGGTCAAGGATTCTTTAAGAAAATAAAAGATGCCTCCGGAAAAAAATCGTTCAGTACACTCAATGTGAAAACACTGGAGTACGAACCTTCAAATCGCAAACCAAATCTTCCGGTGTTGGCTGCTGGAAAACTGATAGATAATCTGAAAGATCGCTTGAAGTTGATTGTGAGAAGTTCAGATAAGGGTGCAAAATTTCTGAACACTCTGACTTTCTATATCAACGAATATGTCAGCAAGCGGATTCCTGAAATTGCTGATGAATTGTATAAGATTGATGATGCTATGCGCGCCGGGTTCGGCTGGTCGCTCGGCCCTTTCGAACAATGGGATGTGGTGGGTGTACCGAAAACTGTAGAGGTGATGAAAGCCGCAGGATTCAATGTAGCGCCTTGGATAGACGAAATGTTGGCTTCGGGTAAAGACACTTTTTATAAAGTAGAAAATGGAATTCGAAAGTTTTATGACGTAGCGAGCAAATCCTATAAATCTATTCCTGGTCGCGACGCATTCATCATTCTTTCCGACATTGCTGCTTCTAACACACCGGTTTGGCAGTCTGCTGCTTGCCGGTTGGATGATCTTGGCGATGGCGTATTGAATCTATCTTGGAACACCAAGATGAATACGTTGGGTGGTGAAGTGATTGAAGGAGTGAACAAGGCTATTGATATAGCAGAAGAAAAAGGATGGAAAGGTTTGGTATTGGGGCATGAAGGAGAAAACTTTAGCGCCGGCGCCAATCTTGCCTTAATCTTTATGATGGCTATTGATCAGGATTATGATGAATTAGATTTTGCTATCCGTGCCTTTCAGAATACCACTATGCGTACTCGCTATTCAGCGATTCCGGTAGTGATTGCGCCGCACCACATGACGCTGGGCGGTGGCTGCGAATTCACCATGCACTGCGATTCAGCGGTAGTATTAGCCGAAACATATATTGGGCTGGTTGAAGTAGGAGTAGGTCTGCTTCCCGGTGGTGGCGGTACGAAGGAAATGGCTCTGCGTGCCAGTGATGCTTATTATAATGGCGATCCGATGATTCCGCAATTAGCAGAGAAATTTCAGGCAATTGCCACAGCCAAAGTAGCGACATCCGGTTTTGAAGCGTTTAATATTGGGGTGTTGGACAAGAAAAAAGATTTAGTGGTTTTGAATCAGGATCGTTTGATTGCTGCTGCAAAAGAAAGAGCTTTGGAATTGTTTGAGCAGGGATATGTGCAGAAAAGTCAAAGAACGGACATCACTGTTTTGGGGAAGACAGGTCTCGGAGCTTTATATGCGGGAATTGCCGCGTTCAACATTGGTGGTTATGCCAGCGAACATGATATGAAGATTGCGAAGAAAATTGCCTACGTGCTTTGCGGTGGTGACCTTTCTTCCATAAGTAAAGTAAGCGAGCAGTATCTGCTTGATTTGGAAAGAGAAGCATTCTTGTCGCTTTGTGCTGAAAAGAAAACTTTAGAAAGAATTCAATCTATATTAACCAGTGGAAAACCTTTAAGAAATTAAAATTCGAACCATGAAAAAATTATCATTCTTTTTCTTGATTGCGTTTGCATCACTTCTTGTTTACTCCTGCGAACCCGCGAAGAAAGGCGGAGGAGATATAGCCCCATCCAATTTCAATGACGGAGCTGTGGAGGGTGCAGATCAGGATCATAGTCAATCTGCTTCTGAAGTAAAAGTAACGGAGCAAGACTCAACTAAGAAGTAATTAGGAAGTAGTACTAAAAAAAATAATCATGATGCAGGAAGCATATATAGTAGCAGGCTCGCGCACCGCAGTGGGCAAAGCCAAGAAAGGCGGATTCCGTTTTACTAATCCGGTGGATTTGGCTTATCATAACATTATGGATTTGCTGAAAAAAATTCCTCAGCTTGACCCCAAGAGAGTAGATGATTTGATTGTGGGCAACGCTGTGCCCGAAGCAGAGCAAGGGTTACAAATGGCGCGATGGATTGCGGTTCGTGCCTTGCCTATAGAAGTCCCGGGAATGACGGTGAATCGTTATTGTGGCTCCGGGCTGGAGACCATTGCTCTGGCAACTGCGAAAATCAGAACCGGTATGGCCGATGTCATCATTGCCGGAGGAACAGAATCTATGTCCCTCGTTCCGACAGTAGGGTATAAGACAGTTCCCGATTATGAGGTCGCAAAGAATAATCCTGAATATTATATCGGGATGGGCTTAACTGCCGAAATGGTTGCCGCAAAATATAGTATCGGACGTGAAGCACAGGATGAATTTTCTTTCAATTCTCACCAGAAAGCGATTGCAGCGATCGAAGGGGGAAAATTCAAGGATGAAATTGTGCCAATAGAAATTGAAGAGATCTATTTTGATTCCGGAAAGAAGAAATCCAGAAAGTTTACCGTAGCAACTGACGAAGGCCCGCGCAAGGATACGACTAAGGAAGTTTTAAGCAAACTGAAGCCGGTATTTAAAGTGGGTGGTTCCGTGACGGCAGGTAACTCATCACAAACATCAGACGGTGCGGCCTTCGTGATTGTCATGAGCGAAAGAGTGATGAAGGAATTGAACCTTCAACCCATAGCCAGACTAATCACTACAGCATCTGTTGGTGTTGATCCTACCATTATGGGGATCGGTCCGGTGGCGGCGGTGCCGAAAGCGTTGAAGCAGGCAGGAATGAAATTGGATGACATTGATTTGATTGAACTGAATGAGGCATTTGCTTCTCAATCACTTGCTGTGATTAAAGAGCTGAACTTAAATACCGATATTCTGAACGTAAATGGTGGTGCCATTGCCTTAGGTCATGCCTTGGGCAGCACCGGTGGCCGGTTGACCGTCCAAATCATTAATGAATTGAGAAGGAGAAATAAAAAATATGGATTGGTGACAGCCTGCATTGACGGCGGACAAGGGATTGCTGGTGTCATAGAGCGTATAAATTAGTATCAAGTAGTTAGTAGTTAGACAAAATACAACCTTCTTATGCATAATTACAAGCAGCTTAAAATTTGGCAGAAGAGGATTGATTTAGTTGTTGCTGTTTCCATATCATCTAATATAGTAGAGGGTGCAGGCAGAAATTCGGCTAAGGAATTTAATCATTTCTTAACCATTGCACATGGTTCCAGTTATGAATTAGAAACCCAAGTTATTTTTTCAGAAAAACTCCGGTTAATAGAAAAAGAGTTAAGCGATGACCTTTGTGCCAAAATTAACGAAGTATAAAAAATGAATTATCACCTTCAGATGAAACTAAAACCCCAATTAGCTTAACCGCCTTCATCTATCTAAATACTATCTACTAACTATTATATACTCTAACTATGCAAGCCACACAGCAAAAATCAACTCTCAAAGGGGGTGAATTCATCATTAAGCCAACTTCATCTAATGATATCTATATCAAAGATGAAATCACGGAGGAGCAAAAGATGTTCGCACAAACCGTTGCCGATTTTATGGATAATCGGATATTGCCCAATCTTCCAAAATTAGACAAGCAGGAGTCAGGTCTGATGCTGGAATTGCTCAAAGAGGCAGCCGAATTGGGTTTTCTATCCGCATCTATCCCTGAAGAGTATGGTGGATTAGGCGTAGATATCATTACGGATAGTATGATTAACGAAGAAATCGGTGCCGGGTATTCATTTTCCGCTGCTTATGCGGCGCACACCGGTATCGGCACGTTACCGGTGATGTATTTTGGCACGGATGAACAGAGAAAAAAATACTTGCCCGGCTTGGGTAATGGTTCTATCAAGGCTGCCTATTGTTTGACCGAACCGGGGCAGGTAGCGATGCGCTTGGAGCCAAAACGAAGGCAGTGCTTTCTGCGGATGGGAAGCACTACATTATGAACGGTCAAAAAATGTGGATTACCAATGCCGGATTTGCTGATGTGTTTACCGTTTTTGCAAAAGTAGATGGAGAAAAATTCACTGCCTTTTTGGTGGATGCAAAATCGGAGGGAATCTCCTTAGGTGCTGAAGAAGAAAAGCTCGGTATCAAAGGATCTTCTACTCGACAAGTATTTTTTACTGATGTAAAGGTTCCGGTTGAAAATGTGTTGGGAGAAATTGGTAAAGGGCACAAGATTGCTTTCAGCGCCTTGAATATCGGTCGGTATAAGCTCGGTGTTTTGAACTTAGGCGGATCGAAAGAAGCTTGTACCATCTCTATAAAATATGCAAACGAAAGAATTCAGTTCGGCGTTCCGATTGCTTCGTTTGGGGCAATACGTTTCAAATTGGCAGAGATGGCGGTTAAAATATTTGCTGCCGAATCAGCTACTTATCGCATTGCTGGTTTGCTGAACGATATGGCTCTGGACTTAGTGTCTAAAGGCACGGATAAAATCCAAGCCAAAATGAAAGTGGCAGAAGAGTATTCCATCGAGTGCGCCATGCTCAAAGTGTTTAATTCGGAAATGATTGATTACATAGTGGATGAAACCGTTCAAATATTTGGAGGAAGCGGATTCAGTGAAGAGTACCCTGCTGCCCGTGCCTATCGCGATGCACGCATCAGCCGTATATTTGAAGGGACCAACGAAATCAACCGTCTGCTTTCTGTGGGCATGATGGTGAAAAAAGCTTTGAAAGGTGAACTGGATTTAGTCGGTCCGGCTTGGGAAGTTCAAAAAGAATTGATGAGCGTTCCAGATTTTGGCAGTGGTGACTCGGAAGACTTTTTTGCTTCTGAAAAGCGCGCCGTACAAAATGCCAAGAAAGCTATCCTGATGACTGCCGGAGCGGCGGTGCAAAAGTTTATGCAAGACTTAGAAAAGGAACAAGAAATCATCATGGATATTTCGGATATGCTGATTCAATTGTTTTATTGTGAGTCGGTATTGCTGCGAGTAGAAAAATTAGTAGGCATAAAAGGTAAAGATGCCTGCACCCTTGAAATAGACTTGATGAAAACATTTCTTTCTGACTCTCTGGAAAAAATAAATCTCTCCGGCAAACACGCTCTGGTAGCCTTCAACGATGGCGATACACTCAGAATAATGTTGATGGGATTGAAACGTTTTACAAAATATGACGTTTATAATACTACCGCAGCTCGTAGAAGAATTGCCGACAAGCTGACGGCTGAAAATCAATATTGTTTCTAATAATAAGAATGGAACACGGATGAGATGGATTTTGACGGATTAACACAGATAGATTTTATCAGTGTAAATCCACCTTCCCCTGTTTTATCCTTGTACCATAATCAAACAGAGCTATTATGCCATATTTAAAAGGTGGGGAATTTATCATCCACCAATCGCAAGCGGCGGATGTATATATCCCCGAGCAAGCTACCGAAGAGCAGCAAATGATTCGTCAGGCGGCTAAGGACTTTATAAAAAATGAAATAGATCCGGCTTTAGATAGACTGGATGCCCGCGAACCGGGACTCACAGAAAAGAAATTAGAAATTGCCGGACAGTTAGGATTGCTCGGCCTTACCGTACCGGAACAATATGGCGGTTCTGGAGTTCCGTTCATCACTTCCGCCTATATCAGCGAGGTGTTTGGCGGCGCTCATGGATTTTCAGTTTCGTTTGGCGCTCAAACCGGTATCGGTACTTTGCCCATTCTATATTATGGCACAGAAGAGCAGCGTCAAAAATACCTGCCCAAATTAGCTACCGGTGAATTGAAAGCATCTTACTGTTTGACCGAGCCCGGTTCCGGTTCAGATGCCTTGGGTGCTAAAACCAGAGCAGACCTGAGTCCTGATGGAACTCATTACATCCTCAATGGTCAAAAGATATTCATTACTAATGCAGGTTTTGCAGACATCTTCATTGTCTTTGCGCAGGTAGATGGTCTGAAGTTCAGCGCTTTTATTGTCGAAAAGAAATTTGAAGGTGTTAGTTTGGGCGAAGAAGAAAAGAAGATGGGTATCAAAGCCTCTTCTACGCGACAAGTATTTTTTCAGAACGTCAAAGTGCCGAAAGAGAATCTGCTGGGCGAAATTGGAAAAGGACATAAAATTGCTTTTCAAATTTTGAATGTCGGGCGTTTTAAATTGGGCATCGGCACTTTGGGTGGATGTAAACGCGCTATTGATACTACCGTGAAATATGCCAATGAACGACAGCAATTTAAAACACCGATCTCTAATTTTGGAGCGATTAAACATAAACTGGGAGAAATAGCTATTCGCACCTGGACGGCTGAGGCGGCAGCCTTTCGCACAGCCGGGTTGATTGAAGAAAGAGAGAATGAACTCCGCGCATCCGGTGCTTCGATGACCGAGGTGCTAACCGGTGGTGCCGAGGAATATGCTATTGAGTGTGCCTTGTTGAAAGTGCTGGGCAGTGAGGTGCTTGACTTTGTAATTGATGAATGTCTGCAAACTTATGGCGGCTATGGATTCATTGAAGAATATCCGATGGCTCGCGCCTATCGAGATGCTCGGATTAACCGGATTTATGAAGGAACGAACGAAATCAATCGGTTGCTTTCGGTGGATATGCTTTTGAAGCGAGCAGTGAAGGGAAGTTTAGACCTGATGAAACCCGCGATGGCTATCCAAAAGGAGTTGATGAGCGTTCCTGAAATGTCGTCGCCCGATTCGGAGGATATATTTTCAGCAGAAAAGAAAGCATTATTGAATGCCAAGAAAACTTTCATTCTCGTAGCGGGTGGAGCCTTTCAGAAACTCACGGTTCACTTAGCCAAAGAGCAGGAGATTATTATGAATGCCGCTGACGTACTGATTGATATTTATACTATGGAATCGGCCATGCACCGCGCAGAAAAATTGGTGGCGATGAACGGACGCGAAGCATCGCAGATATACATTGACATGGTGCGCTGCTTCTTCTTCGATGCCATGGACCGGATTTACGTCAATGGCAGACGGGCGCTTTCTGCTTTTGCCGAAGGCGACGAACTTCGCATCATGATGATGGGTTTAAAACGATTTACGAAATATGACCTCGTAAACGGCAAACAAATCCGCCGCGATATTGCTGATAAAATGATTGCCGAAAACGGTTATTGTTTTTGGGATTAAGAAGCTGTTTGGATTTGAACAACCGAATTTGTTATGAATCTGATATGTCGCACGGAGGCACGGAGAACACAGAGGTATTTTCTCCGTGATGCTCCGTGACTCTGTGCGATACACTTTTTTTATACAGAAATCCAAACAGCCTCTAAGACACTTCATTAATAGTTTCCGAAATATTCTTAGATGCTGGCGCAGAGCCAAGTTTCGCTGCTGCGCTCCTCTGGGCGACGGCACAGACTATAAGGATTCAAAAACTTATTACCCATTGTCAATTATCATGGCTAAAACCATTTAGTAAGAGCCGGACTTTCACCACGCTGAAGCATGGTGTTATAAACAGCCATTCATGGCGCAGCGTTTGGTGTAGAACTGGTGGTGGTCTTAGCCACAGATTATCGTGTTGCGAACAGTGCCTACGCCATTTAGGGAAACAGCTTTCAGCTATCCTAAAAAATATTCTATCCATCCATCTCATTTGAACCAATCCTTTTTTACCTGCATAATCCTGCGCACTGTTGTAAACGTAATGTTCTGCTTCTTGTTCGCCTTGGCAGGCAGGGGGATAAAAATTATCCACAAGGGCCGGGAAAGGGCTTTTTACCTACTGTCTGCAATCAAAGCAATGATCAACTGTATGATGATTTCCTTATCATCAGGGCTGCTCTGTGCTACCAGAAGTGCGATGGCTGTAAGTCCATTGTCATTGATTTTTAATTCTCCATTGCTCTTGAAGCGATGTTTATTTTTCTCCAAAAACCAAACAAATAAAAAGGCACCAATCCGTTTATTGCCATCATTGAAAGAGTGGTTTTTGATAATGAAGTACAACAAGTGTGCCGCCTGTTCTTCTATGCTCGGATATAGATACTGTCCTCCAAAGGTTTGTACGATATTACCCAGAGAGCTTTTAAACCCTTCATCTTTTTCGTTACCGAATAGAACCGTTGCCTCCTTTTTCGCCATCAACTGTTTTTTCAACTCGGCTACAGCACTTTTGGCTTCCGAATACTCTATTTCATAGGTGATAGTTTCGTTCAACTTGCCGGGTTGCAGTTTTTGGCTGTCATACTGATTGAGTAGCACAAAACTTCTGGTGTAATGGCTCAGGATTTCGAGCAATCCTTTGGCTTCCTGCAATTGCAGCGCTTCGGCTTTGCCTGATTGTTCAATGAGTTGAACCATTTTGCCCAAATCCTCTAGGCGTTTTTTGTTGATGGCGTAACCATTCACCAAATAATCTTTGAGGCGCTGAGTGGCCCATTGACGAAATTGAATCCCTCGCTTGGAATTAACCCGATAACCAACAGATATTACAGCATCAAGATTATAGAATTCAATGTCTCTCTTCACTTCTCTGCCTGCTTCTATTTGAACTATTGCATTTTTTGCAACAGTTCCGGCTTCCTCTAACTCCCCCTCCTTATAGATGTTTTTTAAGTGCCTTGAAATTACAGACTTATCCCGGTCGAATAACAGGGCAATATGGTTAAGGGACAGCCAGACCGTTTCTTCCTCAAATCTCACCTCCACATGTGTTTGATTATCTGGCGTTTCGTATATCTCTATCTGATTCATTTCGTCCTGATTGGAATGGCTGCATATTTAGTGCATTTAATGTTTTGAATTTTATGACCCTTGGCAGGCAGGGAAATAAAAATTATCCACAGAGGCCGAAAAGGAAAAAATTTGGCTTACTGCTTTGCAAACTTGCTGGTTGCAATGATTTGGTTGTTGCGTTTGATATAGGTAATGTAGATGCCCGAAGGATAAGAAGTAACATTTACCCTTTGAAAGCCACTGTACTGCGGCAGTATTTGCCGATGCACTACCTGCCCCAACTCATTCACTATCTCCATTGTTACCTCTCTGCCTTTACTCCAATCCGTAAAGCCATAATCAATAGTTACATCTGTTGTTGCAGGGGTTGGGAAATATTTTCAGTATTCTCTCCCCTTGCTTCTGCTTCTTTCCTTAAACTGGTGATAGTATCACACTCACTTGCCGCCAATTTGCCTAACCGGTAATTAGGAAAACTTGGAACCCCCAAACTTTGGCTTGGTAATCTAAGCCCTCGCTGTACAAAATGGCATGAATCCCCTTTCTTATCCGGTTCATTTATCACATGATAGTAATCTATACTGTTACCACAACTGATATATATCTTACCGTTCGGGGCTATCTGGGCCGTATGAAACAAACTCTGAAAAACCGACCATCGTGGAGTATGAAAACCGTCATAAATGCCTATGGTATCTATGCTGGAAGCAACGTCAGACTCCATAGGTCATATTGATAAAAGGTGCTTGGTAATAGAACATACAGGTAACGTTATTAGGTGAAGTGGAGCTCCTCTTCCTCCCTCAACCTGAGTCCGACAAGATAGGCAAAGGAATGTTTACATGATTGTAACGTACTACTGCACCGGTCGAAATCATAAATATTTATTCCGGTATTATAGCTCACGTAAACATACTTGCTGCCATCTGGTGAGAAGCAAACAGCCCCATAATCATTTTCGTACATTACAGACCCTACACACACGGTATCGGAATATATGTGCGGCCCGGTTTGGTCTATCAATATCCGATAGTAACAATTTGAATTTCTTTTCTGTACTAAAACCCACCAATCTCTGCCGTTGCCGTGCCTTGTGGCGGCTAACTCAGAGCCTAAATTATTGTCAAGTACGGGACCTAAAATATTGTCTATTACAGGCTGATTTTTGTACAACACTTTTCCATGTCCATTATTGGCCGACATGTCAAGATACGTAATCAAAATTTTTGGGGTATAGTATCCGCCGGGAAAAAATACTCGATCATTAAAAGAATGAAGAAGATAAAATCCGTTGGGATTTGCCAAATCCTGAAGGGCCAATATTCCTTGTTCATTCCTATATCCTAACTCCTGCATGACAGGGGACCATACATATTGAAACCAACCTGCATTCAGGCTATCGCTACCCTCAATTGTATCATTCAATGCATTAGCAATGAAAATCCCATTGGTATAAAACAGCAAAACTCCCTCATCGTTAGAGTAACTTGTATTTGTCCTATCGAAACTCATCGAAGAAGAATCGATACTAACTCCGACAGGGTCATAATTAAAATTCAAAACAGTTGTCGCCCAATAAAAACTATCTAAATCGTTATATACCGGATTAGGATATGCGTCATAACCACTTAGCCAAATATAATCATGCTTCTGCGCTTCTGTTTCCCAGAACAAAAAACAAAAGCAAAGGGTAAAGACCGAATACCTTATCGTATTTATCATTTCATAAAGATACTCAGTTTACCGCTATATATTTTCCCATCAGAACCATATAGCCCGATAAAATACATGCCGCTGTTGAATGCTGAAGTATTGATTTTATACCTGCCATTGATTGTACTGATATGATTGTTGAATACTAATTTGCCCACCGCATCCGTTATTTTTAGCTGTAATGGCGACACATCCTTATTCACTTGCAGAAATGCATAGTCCATAGCAGGGTTAGGAAATAGTTTTACCTCCAGTTCTTCTGTAATATCCTTTGCCGTTGTTTTCTTTTCAGGTTCATCCCTTTCTTTCTTCCCACTGTATGTAAGCGTATCGGTTACGCAGATGGCATCATCATCATAAAAAGTATCCACTACCAACGCCAGCATGGCACGCGCACGGAACACCGCCTCACCTCCCCGCATTGGACAGCGTGAAGCTAATTGCTGAAGCCGGGCCAATTGCGTACTGTCAAAAGCGTTATTATCTCTTGCCAGAGTGTTCAGGTAAATGGTATTGACATCCTTATAGCCCCTCGATTAGGCATGGTTGGTGTAATAAGCTTCATTGCTGTCTATGCCGCAAAAATTTCTCCATTACGGGTGCTATCCATTACGTGATTTATGCTGTCATAGCTATCTGTATAAACCCAAATCACCCGAATCAATGAAATAAATTTGGTTGTTCAAAGCAAAGTGATAGTTAGTTGAATCTGGGGCCTCAGGCGTACTTGTATCGCTGATTAAATATGACATCAGAGAATAAAGCAGGTTGTCCATATGCGAGCACCCTTCCGTATAGCCACACCCCCCATATAGCGCCATCATCCTCTGTTGCAATGCTATCTTCTTAAAGCGCCCCGCGGCTAAGCGGGTTCTGGTGCTGGCTCGATTGCATCGCCATCGGCCGCACCTATGCTGTCCCTGAAAAACCATTAGCTGAACCAGTATTACCGAATCCGGCGTCATAGCTTCTCCTATTAACTCTTCCATTTGAGTCAATTTACCAATGTTGGTAGTTTCAATAGTGTTATAAAATTGCCATCCATTCGCAGCGCTGTCAATCAGGCTTGGATTCGCTTTCAGTGATTGATAAACCTGTTTTCTCGCCTGCCATGTCATCTCATCATTGAAGCGGTTGTAACTAACACTATCATCAGTATGTGATTTAATGATGAAAGAATCTATTCTCAGTTCACCGCCGCTGTATACCCCTCAGCTATCACACACTATGTTCTTCCTTAAAGGAAAAACCAAAATCACTTGTCACATCTCATCTATGCTATCCGGGTATCTGTCCATAATTGTTGAGTAAAAGTACGATTCTGTTAATGATTGCCAAAACATTTGTGTGTTATAACTCGCATATCTTCAAATTTAATCTCATAATATTGTGATTTTAAACCTCTGAATCATGCGCATCTAAATATAGCGAAAAAATCGTCTTTTCATCAAAATTTTGCGTTTATCTATGAATTAACAATTTTATAGTCTGTTTTCCCAAATATCTAGACTCATTCTGTCACAGAATGAGGGAAGTTTGTCACAGAATGAAGTCCGTAGAATGAGGAAGTCCGTGGCAGAATGAGGGAAGTCCGCGACAGAATGAGGGAAGTCCGTGACGGAATGAGGTAAGTCTGTGACGGAATGAGGTAAGTCCGCCGCAGAAATAGGGAAGTCTGTCGCAGAAATAGGGAAGTCAGCGACGGAAACAGCTATTTCTGTGATAAGAATAGGTAAGTCTGTGACAGGAATACCCAAAACCGCTGCAAAAACAGGCAAGATTATTGATAGAATCAGGAGGGCTGTTGTAAAAATAGGGAAGGATGTGGTAAGGGCTGCAAGGAACACAAAAAAACCCTCGGATAAAATCCGAGGGTTTTGTAATAGTATTTTGCTAAAGGGGCTATCCCTTCATCTTTCTTTTACCTTTCTCTTTAGGGAAGTTATTACCTCCTTTACCTCCCTTCTGAGAATTACCGGAAGGAGAACCTACGCGATCCATCGCGCAGCGGAAACCAAGGTCATCTGTACCCTGCTCCTGAGCTAAGTAGCGACGGGTTCCCGGTGAAAGGAAATAAGCGCGGTCTTTCCAACTTCCGCCTTTATAAACGTGAGCATCATTATCAATCAATGAAGAAAATCCGAACTTGTAATCTACGTTGGATATTTCATCGCCGTCCAGATAATTTCTTGCCTCCCCTTTTTTGTAGTTTCTGCGATTAGCGCTTTCCTCGTCGGTCACTACACGATATTGCAATCTTCCCAAGCTGTCTTTGTCAACCGGGTTGCCGTCAGCGTCTAACACTTTAGTTTTGAATTCATTACCCCGGAAGGTGCGGAAATCATCTCCATCAGCAGAGGTCATAGGGCGATACACATCCATTACCCACTCGTTTACGTTGCCTGCCATGTTATATAAACCAAAGTCATTTGGCATGTAGGACTTAACCGGTGCGGTGATGTCAGCGTTGTCATTTAGCTTGCCGGCTATACCCATATTATCTCCACGACCTCTTTTGAAGTTGGCAAGAAATTCACCCTGCCACATCCCTGTTTTAGGATAGCGGGTTGAAGTTCCATTCCAAGGATAAATCTTTCGGTCGGTGATTCTTTCTTCTGAGCTAGCAGGCTGATTGCCTACCAAAGCCAAGGCAGCATATTCCCACTCAGCTTCTGTCGGTAAACGATATTTTGGAAGCATCATACCGTCTTCCATTCTTACGTGGCGGGTACCAGAACCATTTGGATCCAAATCCTTCACCGGTCTCTTGCCGGCTGAACCTTCATATTGCCCTACCATATATGACTCGGTATTGAAATTGTCAGAACCAACCTGAGAAGGGTTTTCTGCCAATACTCCCTTATCAATCAGGATCCTTTCGTTCACGCGGTCAGAGCGCCAAGTGGCGAAATCATTTGCCTGAAGCCAGTTTACACCAACAACGGGATAGTAGTTATACGCAGGATGGCGGAAATAATATTCTACATAAGGCTCGTTGTAGGCCAATTCATCTCTCCATACCAAAGTATCAGGCAGCGCCTTTTTCACGACATCCGGAAAATCATTTCCGAAAACGCGAACCATCCAGTAAAGATATTCACGGTAATGCACGTTGGCAATTTCCGTTTCATCCATATAATAAGAACTAACAGTTACCCGACGAGCTACGTTATGATATTCGTACATCACATCCTGTTCGGTATTTCCCATTACAAAGGTTCCCCCTTGTACATAGACCAAACCGGGACCGGTCTCCTGTCCTTTGTAATCTACTACCTCAAATCCACCGTTCTTGGAATCGTTATAATTCCAACCGGTGATGGATGATTTCTCTTTCTTGCACGAAGAGGCTCCGATCATCAATGACAGAGCTAACAGTAAATGCAAATGGCGAAACTTCATGGTTTTTCTATTTGGTTTTTGAAGGTTTTTCTATTCTAAAAGGTTGCTAAAGTAAAGTTTTCAGTTTAAGTCCCAAAAATCTGCTTTTTATTTTGTGTTTTGTTTTTTAACAGTTGAAATGACGTGTCTAAAAGTTTAGAATAGATGGACACGGCACAAAGGCTTTGTTCTTCTTCGGATTGATGGAATTATCATCCCCTGTCCAATTAAACGTAAAAGACAGCTCATGGGTTCCACCGGAACGACCCATCAGTCGAGAAATAGTATAATCATAGCTATATCCAATTCTGAATTTTCCTTTTTTGAAACCTAAATATCCTATCACAGCATCTGAATTTTTAAAAGCATTTCTATATCCTAATCCAAAGTACACGAAACTAATACCAGTCAGGAAAGTTCCTTGGGTTTGAAAGGATTTTCCCTGATTCACGAATAGAACGTTGGGTGATACCCAAATATTGTATCGCAGGTCTTTTTTATGCCGAATAGGTAGGTTGGCTCCAAAGTGAACATTAAAGTTCATCGGAGTCATTACATCATCGGCTTCATAAAAGGACTGGCGGTGCATTAATAGATTATTTACGGAAAAGCCGAGATAAAGTTTCTCTGTAAAAAATAGTACGCCTGCTCCCAGGTCACCTTTATCAGTGGCTAATTTATCCGGAGGAGGCTCAGAAGTAGGGTTGGGAACGTTTACATTGTTGAAGAATCCACTCAATGGATCAATCATATCGCTCCATAATAATTTGTCCCAACGAAGCGTTGTATGAATATAGCTTCCCTGAACACCAATTTTCAGCGCCATCTTTTTGTTGAGCTTGATTTGTTGGGCATAAATAATGCTGGCCTTGTAACTGCCATACATATTATTGCCCACCAAATCACCGGTGAACTGAACTCCAATCCCCGCATGAAGGGGTGATATGTGCATGTCAAATCCGGCCATGTAGGTAGTGAAACCACCATTGAATCCGTTGCCCAAGCCCGACCACTGATTGCGATAATTGAGTGTAGCTCGTGGCCCATAAGAAACGCCTGCCAAGGCAGGATTTAGCTGCAAGGGGGCGGAGAAATATTGGGACATTACGACGTCCTGTGCTGATAAATTTCTACCTGTCGTGAAAAGCAGGGTTATAAAAGCAATATATTTGAGCTTGTTTCGCAAAATATTTTTTCAGTTCATGAAATATAACTCCAAAAGTTGCGTTTTATTGCGCGCTTTAGTTAAGCGTCAAAAATAATGATGGAATCCATATACCCTATTTTTAAAGACAGAACCAAATCATTACTCAGTATGATTCTGTTTTTAATCGGCACGTTGCTTTTGGGAAAAGTGAATGCTCAAGTTTTAGAAAGAAAGATAGAATGGTCCGAATCTTCTAAAAGTTTCAGGACCTTAGATGAAAAAAATATCGTTCAGCCTACTTTTACGGACGCAACCCATCTGGAGGAGTTTGGTTTATTGCCTGTATATGCAGAAATGATTCCCATGTCGGCTTACGGCACCGTTTCGGCGCAGTTATTAAACCCGGTTTATGCCCCGGCTGGTTCTTTGGACAAAGAAAGCCTGACATTCATCAAAGATTCGATAGCGGTGAAAGCAGATTGGTCTTATCATCAAAAGGTTTCGAGTGTTTATCTCTCTCTCCTGCCCTTCAGAAAAAATCCGCTGACGGGAACTATTGAAAAATTGGTGTCATTCAATCTTCAGATCAACGTAAAAGCTAAGCCCGAAAAACGCTCTACTCGTTCCTATGCCGCCAATTCGGTATTGGCTTCGGGTAACTGGTATAAAGTTTCTGTGATGACAGAAGGCATATACAAAATTGACTATGACTTTATTCGAACAAAACTGAACATAGACCCCTCCTCTTTCAATCTGAATACTTTGGCTGTATTCGGAAATGGCGGGGGCATGGTACCCGATTATAATTCGGTGGACCGCCCCGATGATTTGATCGAGAACTCCACGATGGTAGTGGACAACAACGGAAACAACAAGTTCGATGCAGATGATTATCTGCTCTTCTTTGGCCAGATACCTGATTCATGGACGTGGAACGCTGCTACTCAACTATTCGAGCACAAGAAAAATCTATACTCCACTCAGACCTTTTATTTTCTGACTACCGATGCCGGTACCGGAAAACGAGTGACTCCATCCAGCACGGAGGAAGCGCGAATTTGACGATTACCGATTTTAACGAAAGAGCATTTCATGAAAGTGAGGAGTTTAACCTGTTGCAAAGCGGTAAGACCTGGCTGGGAGATAAGATGACTAACTTTTCAAATCAGAAGACGTTTTCGTTTACATTTCCCAACCTCATCACCACGGTTCCTGTTAAACTTACAACGGCATTGGCGGCTAATAGCATCAATGGTAGTACAACGATTGCCAATATCAATGGTCAAACCCCACCAATCACTTCTCAGTTTGTGGCAGGCATTAGTCCGGGAACCTACGTGCCTGTTTATAATCGCTCTACCATCACCGGGAGTCAATTCATCAATTCCTCGCAGATAAATGTCACTTATACTTTCAGTGCCCCATCTGATCCATCAGGAAGCGCGGCCGCCTACCTCGACTTTTTTGAATTGAATCTTAGCCGCTCACTTTCTCTGTCGGGTGATGCGATGACTTTCAGAAATGTAGCTTCGGTTGGCTCTGGCAATATTTCTAATTTCATTTTAAGTAATGCAAGTTCGTCCACGAAGGTTTGGGATATTACCGACATTGGAAATATAGTAGAAATGACCGGCAGCCTAAACGGCTCACAGTTTTCATTTACCACCCCTACCGAAACGTTGAAAGAATTTGTTTCGTTAAACAGCACCTCAAGTTTTGCCAATCCCACCTATGTTTCAAAAGTGGAGAATCAAAACCTTCATGCGATCGGCGAACCGGATATGATAATTGTAACCCATGATGATTTCTTTGCCGCCTCCAACGACCTAGCCGAATATCATCGCACCACGGACCACATCACTGTAGACGTGGTTAAAACCAGCCAGATATATAATGAGTTTGGAAGTGGCAAACCCGATATTTCTGCTATACGCGACTTTGTAAAAATGCCTTATGACCGCGCTGGCGGAGACACCTCTTTAATGCCTCGCTATTTATTGCTCATGGGCGATGGATCCTATGACCCGCAGAACCGTATCGCGAGCAAAACAAACTTTGTGCCTACCTATCAAAGTGATGACTCAAATAACCCAACGGCTACATATACCTCTGATGATTTTTATGGATTATTAGACGACAATGAAGGAGGTAATATCACCAATGCTGCCCAGAAATTGGATATTGGAATCGGGCGAATCCCTGTAGAAACAGCAACGGAAGCGCAAGATGTGGTCAACAAAATCAAAGGGTATAAGACCATCAAACTCTGCGCCGGATGTGCCCAGGTAGCGAGTAACAATACTTGGAGAAACAACATCACCTTCATTGCTGATGATGAAGACAATGATCTACACTTGGATGCTTCCGAGGCTTTGGCAGAAGCTACCCGCGCAAAATACCCATCCTACAATTATGACAAAATATATCTCGATGCCTTTAAGCAAGTGCCGACTCCAGCCGGAGACCGCTATCCGGACGTGAATACCGCCATTATCAACCGGGTGAATACCGGGGCGCTGATTATTAATTGGGTGGGGCACGGCGGTCCAACTAATTGGGCACATGAGCGTATCTTCAATATGAGCGATATCGTCAACTTCCAAAACGCCACCAAACTTCCTCTATTCATCACAGCTACTTGTGATTTCAGTGCCTTCGACTTGGCAGAGCGCACAGCCGGTGAGTGGTTGATTGTCAATGGCAAAGGAGGCGCTATTGGTTCGATCACTACGGTGCGCTTGGTCTATTCTAATGCGAACCAAGCATTGAACGATGTGGTTTTTAAGTATCTCTTTCAGGATTTCATGGATCGTAAGCCTACGCTGGGTGAGGTGACCATGCTTTCTAAGAATAATGTGCTGACAGATATTTCAAACACGCGGAAATTTACCTTGCTTGGTGATCCGGCGTTAACACTAAACTATCCTCGGTATAATGTAGTCACTACCATGGTGAATGAAAAGCCGGTTGTTTTGCCCCAAGACAGCTTTAAAGCCCTTGCCCGCATGACCGTTTCGGGCGAAATCAGAGATGATAATAATGTCAAAATGACTTCCTTCAATGGAACTATATATCCTTGGGTGTATGATAAAATAAACGTTACCCCAACCTTGAGCAATGATGGAGGAAGCCCTGTGCGAAACATTAAAATGTACAAGAGTCTGCTTTTCAAAGGCAAGGCGAGCGTGACCAATGGCGAATTCAGTTTTACCTTTATCGTTCCCAAAGACATTAACTATCAGTATGGGTATGGACGAATCAGCTACTATGCCGATAATGGAGATAATATAGATGCACACGGATTTAACCAAACCATTACCATTGGCGGGTCGGCAGATTCAGTTGCGATGGATAATCTGGGTCCGCGCATGAATGTTTATATGAACGACGAAAAATTTGTTTTTGGAGGAACTACCAATGCTAATCCTCTCTTGCTTGTAAAGTTTGATGATGAAAGTGGGATCAATACGGTAGGCAACGGCGTAGGCCATGACCTGACAGCCGTTCTGGATGACAACGAACAAAACAAACTGACACTGAATGATTATTACGAAAGCGAACTGGATAATTTCCAAAAAGGAGCAGTGAGGTATCCGCTCACTAAATTAAAGGACGGAAGACATACGCTAAAAGTCAAAGCTTGGGACATTAACAACAACTCATCTGATGAATATACTGAGTTTATTGTAACCTCTGATGCCAAAATTGCGTTAACTCATGTATTTAACTATCCAAACCCATTCACCACGAGAACACAATTTATGTTTGAGCACAATAGACCTTGTGATGTATTAGATGTAAGCGTACAGATTTACACAGTCAGCGGAAAACTGGTAAAATCCATTGTACAACAGGTGCAATCTGTTGGCTATAGAGTAGATAATATTGAGTGGAATGGTCTGGATGATTATGGCGACCCGATTGGTAAAGGAGTGTATGTTTATAAGGTCAACGTGCGCGACTCAGGAGGCAGTAGCGCCCACAAGTTTGAAAAGTTGGTAGTTTTAAGATAATTTTGGCAAAATTTTAAGCATAAAGAACCTAGATATTGCAACAACTTTACCTAACCAATTATTAATCAATGAATTTACTGTTGCGTTCTAAAATGCTGTTTGCCTCTACGGTGCTGTTTGTGTTCTTTACATCAGCTTCCAAGGCTCAAACCGTGAATACCGGTGCGGGGAAAATCAATACGGTAACAACAGCCGTTCCTTTTCTACGCATCGTTCCCGATGCCCGCGCCGGAGGAATGGGGGATGTGGGAATAGCTTCGCCTACCGATGCAAACGGCTTATATCTCAATCCGGCTAAGATGGCTTTCATTGATAAAGATTTTGGTTTTGCCGTAACGTTCAGCCCTTGGCTCAAGGCATTGGTCAACGATATTTATCTGGTGAATATCAATGGTTATTACAAGGTGAAAAAAATGCAAACCATTGCATTGTCGGTGCGCTATTTCTCTTTGGGCAACATTACTTTTACAGACGTGAACGGTCAGGAAACCGGACAGTTTCGCCCGAATGAATTTGCCATTGATGGACATTATGCGCGCGTATTGGGCAAGTATTTTTCTATTGCGGCTTCTCTTCGTTTTATCTACTCCAACCTGGCCGGTGGGCAGGGGGGACAAGTTAAGGCGGGAATCGCCGGTTCGGGAGATATTTCCTGGTATTTCAAGAAGAGGTATAACGAGAATAAGGAAAACAAATTTGTCCATGAATTTGCTGCCGGCATGAATATTTCAAATATCGGTAGTAAAATAACGTATAACCCAACTAATAAAGGGCAGCGGGATTACATTCCCACCAATCTTGGTCTTGGTTTTGGATATACGCTCGACGTTGACAAACACAGTACTGTTGGTGCCTACGTAGATTTCAATAAATTGTTGGTTCCATCGCCTGATACAGTTGATAATAACAATAACGCTATTTATGACTTTCGTGAAAAATCGCCCATCACCGGCATGTTTACTTCATTTGGAGATGCCCCCGGTGGCTTCAAGGAAGAGATGAGAGAAATTACTATCGGCGCCGGTGTGGAGTATATGTATAACAAACAGTTCGGCGCTCGTTTCGGATATTTTTATGAGCCTTCTACCAAAGGAAATCGCCAGTTTCTTACCGCTGGTTTGACGGTGAAGTACAGTGTGGTTGGTTTAAATTTCTCTTACCTCATCCCTACCACCATTCAGCGAAATCCATTGGATAACACGTTGCGATTCAGCCTCCTGTTCGACTTTGCAAAGGGGGGTAAGAAAGCCGGTCAGAACAACACCGGAGTCTCGCTGGTAGATGACGGGCCAAAGAAGAAATCCAAAAAGGAAAAGGAACTGCAACCCACTGAAAATGTGGTACCGGTGGCTCCCGTAACTCCGGAAGTTCCTTTGGAATCAGTTCCGCCGCTACCCAAGAAAGACAACGAATAGAAATTTGTTCTCTATCATATTTTAAAAGCCATCGTTTCCCGGTGGCTTTTTTTATTTTTAGATGATGAAATCATGAAAAAAGAAAAGAAACCCTTTCACTCAATTCGCAAGCCCGGATTCATTGGTGGCAAAAAAGCCTTTCAAGATTTCTTATCCGAAAACTTGGTCTATCCGCAAGCAGCTATCGAACAGAAAGTTGAAGGCATCGCCCATGTGAAGTGTGAAGTAGATGACCGAGGGAAAGTGCTGAAAGCAGAATCCACTCATCGTTTAGGTCATGGATTAGATGAAGAAGCGGAACGATTGTGTTTGCTCATGCGTTTTGAAGACACCACCGAAAGAGGTATGAAAATCAAGCATACACAAACCATGAAAATCCCTTTCGTATTACCCAAACAAACCGGTATCAGTATTCAATATGAAACCACGCCAAGCGAAAAGAAACAAGGCGAAAGTTATCACTACACCATCAAGTTTTAACCGCGCGGGGGCAGCGCACACCCCCTTCCACCTCTAATAGCATCACCTTATACCGATAAATAAGCTGATTCTTTAAAGGCTAACTATATTTAGTCTCCTTTATCAAAGCTTTATAATTATTTCCTGATTAAAACATTTTCTTTGAAAAAAAAAAAAAAAAAATATGACTAATAGTTAGCCGTCAGGCATATAATTAAACAAACCCGTATTTTCCTATGAAGTCTAATAACTTATTTTGCTAGCCATCATCATAAAACAAAAAGGGCACCATTATTGAAGCCAAAAGGAGGAGCGATGCAAGCTCAATTTTTTCGGGTAAGCGAAACTTTTAGGGTCCGGGGGGGGGGAGTTGGCGGTGATTGAGGGTTTGCGCGAAACGTTTGACGCGACGGCGACGGACGAGGAGTTCTGGGCGTTGCGAACCGGAACGCGGGGCGGAGTTTGCGGCTCCGAAGATGGCGAGGACAGCGGCCTTGGGAGGACAGTTTGAGTCAGCAGGATGTATATTTGGGCAGCACTTGGCGAGGCCGATTTGGCAGGCGATGGTTTGACGGGGGCTATTGTGGATGATCTGAATTTGAAAATGATTCGCTGGATGATTTAATTGATGCAGATTGACGCGGTGAAGAATCGCGACATCGCGGGTGACCGGATCAAGAATGGTTAGACACGGCGGTGGTGAAGCTGGCGGAGTATGGGAAAAGTATGGCTGAATGTGAACGAGGCGAAGAAATGATATGTGTTGAACGAGTCGAACAAGAATGCGGTGGAGGGCCGGGGGGGGGGGGGTGAATTGAGCGCGACGGACCCGGGGGGGGGGGGAATTGCGGGGGGGGGTCCGGGGCCGGCCGCGCGCAATTTTTTCCGGCAGGGCCGGGGGGGGGGGGGGGGGGGGGGGGGGTTTGCCGGTCCGGTCGGGGGGGGGGGGGGGGGGGCTAAGGTCTACGCAAACGGACGGGGGCAGGCTACTGTGTGTGGGGACGCGTGAAACGAATACTAAGGTGTCAGGATTGGAAACACAAAAAGGCGGGGGGGGACGTTCCAATTTTTAATGGATGAACTAAACAGGGCAAAGTCCACGAGCGAGCCTGTGCTGAAAGTTCCTGCTTCTCAAAAATAGCTGGCCAGCCTTATCTAAAACCCAGCCGTTCTGGATACCGGATTGCGCCATAAATCTACAAGCCGGTCATATCAGGTTACGGCAGTCTCCCTTTGAAATGATAGGGGGATGCACTATGTTTGACACTGCGATGAACAAGAGTTTTGATAATAATGTGATGATGGCATCGCTGTTCGAAAATGCTACCGAAGGCATTGTGCTGTCTAATAGCAAGGGTGAGATTGTTTTGGTCAATCCCGCAGCCGAAAAGATGTTTGATTATACCAAGTATGAGATGATTGGTAAGCAGATTGAGCTATTAATACCTATTGAGTTTCATAAAAGCCATCAACAACACCAGAAAGCCTATCACCATCAGCCCGTGAACAAAACGATGGGTTCGGGTAGGGAATTATTTGCTCGAAGGAAGGATTCAACCATCTTTCCGGTGGAGGTGAGCCTTAGCCATTATACGATGAATGGAGTAGTGTATGTCATTGCATTTGTCATTGACATCACGATTCGTAAAGACAATGAAGAAATCCAGAAGCAGCAGCAGGAAGAATTGATAAAGGTGAGTAGCGAGGTTAAAAAATTAAATGCGGAGTTGGAACAAAAAATTCAGGGTCGCACCATGATGCTTCGTGAAACCTTGACCCAATTAGAAAAGTCGAAAGTAGAATTGGAACGCTCGTTGGAAAGGGAAAAGGAATTAAATGATTTGAAGACGCGATTTGTCTCTACGGTTTCGCACGAATTCAGAACTCCTTTGGCAGCGGTTCTTTCTTCGGCTTCGTTGCTATCCAAATATAAGAAGGAAGAAGATCAGCCTAATCGAGAACGACATGTGCAGCGAATAAAAGAAGGGGTACAACATCTAAACCTTATGCTGGAAGATTTGTTGTCTTTAGGAAAGATTGAAGAAGGGCAGATTGAAGCTAAATATGAATGGTTTTCTATTGAGTTGTTTATGAAAGAATTTATAGCTGAAATGAAAGACCTTTTGCAATTGGGTCAGCAAATAAAATTTAAACATACCGGAGAGGAGAAGATCTTTTCAGACAAGCGCATGCTGAAAAATGTATTGATAAATATGGTTTCTAATGCGAGTAAGTTTTCGCCGGAAAATTCGGACATCGAGATATCCGGTAAGAAGAGCCCA
The DNA here is from genome assembly GCA_016722375.1 of Bacteroidota bacterium. Lineage (NCBI taxonomy): Bacteria > Pseudomonadati > Bacteroidota > Bacteroidota bacterium. The sequence goes on from JADKJG010000006.1 coordinate 103,673, forward strand.
CTAAAAATGGTCTTGCAAATTAAAGACCAAGGCATTGGTATCTCTAAAGAAGATCAAACACACCTCTTTGAAAGATTTTTTAGAGCCAAAAACGCGGAGAATATTCAAGGTACCGGATTGGGACTGCATATTGTGAGTAAATATCTCGAATTACTGAACGGAGAAATAAGTTTACAAAGTGAGGTAAATTCGGGTACTATTTTTACTATTACCTTACCATCAAAAAAAGTCTATGAGTAAAAAGATTGTATTAATTGAGGATAATAAAGCTGTTCGGGAGAATATTGCTGAAATTCTGGAACTGGCTGAATATAAGGTGCTGGCCTCGCCCAATGGGAAGAAAGGAGTGGACCTCATTTTAAAGGAAAGCCCTGACTTGATTATTTGTGACATTATGATGCCTGAACTGGATGGTTACGGGGTGTTGCACATGCTGAATAAAAACCCAAAAACATCGTCTATCCCCTTTATATTTTTGACGGCCAAGGCAGAAAGAACAGACTTTCGCAAAGGGATGGAAATGGGTGCGGATGATTACATCACGAAACCTTTTGATGACATCGAACTGCTGAATGCGATAGAAGTTCGATTGAAGAAAGCAGAACTGATGAAAACCGAATTTGCTTCCAATGTGGATGGCATCAATGGTTTTCTTGAGCAGACACGCACCAACGGTTTTGCAGATTTAACGAAAGGCGATCGAGAAATTCGGACATTCAAGAAGAAGCAGATGGTCTATACACATGGCCATCGTCCTTCGTATTTATTTTTTATGGTAAAAGGAATCGTCAAATCATTTCGTATGAATGAGGATGGCAAAGAGCTTATTACTTCCCTATACAAGGCAGGAGATTTTATGGGTTATACAGCTTTGTTGGAAGAGTCTGCTTATGCCGATAATGCCGAGGCTATGGAGGACAGTGAAGTCATGCTCATCCCACAAGTTGACTTTCACATCTTGTTAAACAGCGATGCACAAGTAGCGAAACGCTTTATAAAGTTATTGTCTCACAATCTAATTGATCGCGAGGATGCCTTGCTAAATCTTGCTTATAACTCGCTGCGCAAACGAGTAGCAACTGCTTTGCTACATGTTTATGATAAGTTCAAAAAAACACCCGGAGACAAACCAAAACTAGAGGTTCCTCGAGAGGATTTAGCACAAGTGGTAGGAACAGCGACCGAGAGTTTGATTCGGACGCTCAGTGATTTTAAGAGTGAGAAGTTGATTGAGATTTCGGATGGCAAAATAAAAGTGCTTGATGAAAGTCGGTTAAAAAATCTACTGAATTAACCTGCTTCTTATCTGGCTGGCAGCATAAGATTTCTTTCACCAAGCACCTTTAGTATTAAAGGAAAGGCGTCTTATTTTATTTTTTTGCTTTTGCCGGTGGCAGTAAAACGGCATCTATCACGTGAACGATTCCATTAGCTGCAGGTATAGAAGCTAAGATTTTTGCACCATTTACGGTGTAAACTCCGTCCTTCACTCCAATAGTAACGTTATCGAGATTTGCCTGATTCAGCACTTGACCGTCCTTCATGTTTTCGGTTTTGATACCGCCTACAAAAACATGGTATTCCAGAATATTCCGTAAATCCTTTTTTGCTTCTGGTTTAAGAAGTCCTTCTAAAGTTCCAGCCGGTAGTTTGTCAAAGGCCTCATTGGTTGGTGCAAAAACCGTGAAAGGTCCGGCATTGGAGAGAACATCCACATACTCTGCGGCTTTCAATGCGGCAACCAAGGTAGTGTGATCCTTTGATCCTACTGCGATTTTGACCACATCAGGTTCTGATTGATCATCCTGCACGGAACTTTGTCCGCCTCCTGCGGCTTCTGCACTCTCTGAAGAAGCGGCAGGCTGCTCGGTGCTTGCCGTGTTGCATGAATTAAAACTGAATAGGGCGATGATTAAGGCGAAGATTGAGATTGTTTTTTTCATAAAGTCTTTTTTGGTTATGGTTTAATTGGAAACAAATGTAATCGCTTATTAAGACGAACCAAATGACAAAACTCAGAAAAGAGCATTTGGTTTATCATATACTACTTAATAGGGTAGGTTAATTATCATTGCGCCCTAAAACAATTAATAATTATGTCAAAACTTGTAGGGATATTTTGGTTTCTCGGTGTTGTTTTCTTGTTGGGGTCATGTAATGATAGCCACGAAAATTCTTTTGGAAAAGCAGTGGATGATGAAACCTATTTTCAATCAAAAAATGAAGCAGGAAAATGGACCACTGATCAAGCTACAGCTCAAGAACTGAAAAGTATGGGCAATACGATTGAAAACTTTACCTTGCTAAATCAAGAGAAATATGAAAGCCTGATGGCTTATCAGGAATTCGGCGAGTTATTATTGAGACACGCAGATCGGGTGACAGAGCATTGCCGATTAGATGAAAACTCGAAGAATCTACTCTGTATAAATCTAAATAGAATCAGGGAACAAGCAAATATTTTGAAGGGTACCGATGTGGCAAAAAGTAAAGAAGCTCTGAACCATATTAATGAAGTGTTTTCCCAAGTGGATTCAACATTTAATTACGACAATTAATACGCTAAGGAATTAATTGAGATAAATAAAACCTCAGCCGCATGGCTTGCTGATAAGGGTTGTACTGTAGAAGTTTTCCAATAGGGCATATATATAGTAGGTCGGTAGTAACGGGAGGCCCAACAATTAGATTTTCGGGAAGGTATCGTTATGTAAAATAAAATATAACGCCGTTTGTATTCTGTAACCTGACTTGAACTTATATATTTGCGCCTCGGTTATAACTTCATGCGTAAAAAAAGACCAAATAATCTTTTGATTGACATTAATCATATCACGCTTTGATGGTACTCATAACCGTTCTTTAGAGCATTGCTCAGTTTTGCATCGTTAAAATCAAAAAAACAAAAAGTATGAAAAAATCAATCAATTATCTCGGCGGAAAAACATTTCTAACCATTCTCGTAGCTTCCATATTTCTTGCATCTCAGGGTTGTGGAGGAGGAGCTACTGAAGAATCTAAAACGACTTCTGAAAGTGCGGCGCCAGCGCAGCCCAAAGACGATGGACAGGGAGTTGGGAAATTCAAGGATATTACCCTGACAACCATAGATACAAAGTTAGCAGAGCAAGGTAAGGCTGTTTTTGAAGCCAAATGTGTAGCCTGCCACAGAGTAACGGATCAAAAGATTGTAGGACCTGGTTTGAAAGGAATAACAAAGATTCGCAGTGCCGCATGGATACTTAATATGATAACCAATCCATTAGAAATGACACAGAAGGATCCGGCAGCGAAGGAGTTATTGGCTGAGCACTTAACTCAAATGACCTTTCAGGACGTGAGTGATGAGCAGGCAAAGGAATTGTTGGAATATCTACGGATGAACGACAGTGAGGGAGCAGAACAAGCTAAAAAATAAGACACATTAGTATAACCATAAAACACAAACAAATGAAACAGTTATCAACTTTTACTATATCTGCTCTAGTGGCGGGGCTCTTTTTATCTGGAGCTATGAGCAGTTGCAAACCGAAAAAAATGGATGCCGCCATATCTGGAGATGCAGCGCAAAAGGTATATGTGGCTCCGGGGAAAAAGGATGAATTATACCTTTTTACATCGGGTGGATTTAGTGGCCAGATGGGGGTATATGGCCTTCCCTCGGGTAGAATGTTGAAACAGGTACCTGTTTTTTCACAAGATGCGGAGTCGGGTTACGGATTTAGCGAAGAGACTAAACCGATGTTGATGACCTCCCACGGATATACGCCATGGGATGATAGCCATCACCCGCAACTTTCTCGTACTAACGGACAAGATGATGGACGCTGGATATTCGTGAATGCCAATAATACTCCGCGTATCGCACGCACGAATTTAAGCACCTTTCATACTGATGAAATTATCGAGTTGCCCAATTGTGGAGGAAACCACGCATCTCCATTCTTAACTCAAAATACAGAGTATGTGGTGGGTGCCTCGAGATTTTCAATCCCTTACGATAAAGATGGAGAAGCTCCTATTGCCGACTACAAAGATAAATTCAAGGGAACCATTTCCTATATTAAAGTAGATTCTGCAACGGGAAGGATGAAACTGAATTTTCAGTTGTTAGTTCCAGGAGTTGACTACGATTTGTCAAGAGCAGGTAAAGCCATTTCACATGGTTGGAATTTTTTCACTTGCTATAATTCAGAGAAAGCGCACACGCTACTTGAAGTAAATGCCAGTCAAAGAGATAAGGACTTTATCCTTGCGGTGAATTGGAAAAAAGCAGAAGAGTATTTGGCTCAGGGCAAGGCACAAAAATGGCCAACAAACTATGCGCACAATGTGTTTGACGAATCTACCCAAACTGCTTCTACGGAAATGATAAAGGAAGTAAATGTGATGGATGTAAAGGACTTGCCTGGTATCTGCTATTTTATCCCTTGTCCGAAATCTCCGCATGGTTGTGATGTAGACCCTACCGGTGAATATATCGCTGCCTCTGGCAAATTAGCTGCCGTGATTCCCGTCTATTCATTTACTAAAATTCAGAAAGCAATTGCTGACAAGGCTTTTGACGGTGATTATGATGGAATTCCAGTTATTAAATATGAAGCTGCCTTGGATGGTGAAGTGGAGAAACCAGGTCTTGGCCCGTTACATACTGAATTTGACGATAAAGGAAATGCCTATACCTCTTTCTTTGTTTCGTCTGAGATTGTAAAGTGGGATGTTAAAACAAAACAGATATTGGATCGGGTACCTACTTACTATTCTATTGGCCACTTGTGTGTTCCAATGGGCGACAATATTAAACCTTATGGAAAGTACGTAATTGCACTGAATAAAATTACCAAAGACCGTTATCTTCCCACTGGTCCTGAACTAACTCAATCAGCTCAGTTGTATGACATCAGCGGAGCAAAAATGCAACTCCTTCTAGACTTCCCGACTATTGGCGAGCCGCACTATGCACAGGCCTGCCCTGCAGATCTTGTTCTTAAGCACCAGATTAAATTCTTTAAATTAGCCGATAACAATCACAAATACGCCACTAAAACCGAGAAAGATGCGAAAGTGGTTCGTGATGGCAAAGATGTCCATGTTTATATGACGGCGATTCGTTCTCACTTTACGCCGGATAACATTGAAGGGGTGAAAGTGGGCGATAACGTCTATTTCCACGTCACGAATTTAGAGCAAGATTGGGATGTGCCGCATGGATTCGCAGTGAAAGGTGCGAACAATGCGGAGATTCTCGTATTGCCCGGACAGACAAAAACGCTCAAGTGGGTTCCGGATCGTGTTGGAGTATCCCCTATGTATTGCACAGACTTCTGCTCCGCTTTGCACCAAGAAATGCAAGGATATGTTCGGGTTTCTCCGGCGGGCTCAAGCACCGCGTTGAAATTCTCTACCGGTGAATAAGGACGATTGATTGATACGGAGGTGCGAGATATCGTGCCTCCACTTTTTACTGTCAAAGATTACTGGTTACTTGGATTTTGTTCATTTGCGCCTAGACGCAGGTGTCTGCTTTTGGTATAAATTTAAGCGATGAAAAAATTAAAAACATATACGCGCGTCATTGTTTTTCTGTGCGCGCTTGCCATGATTCCCGCCAATTTTGTTTCGGTATGGCAAATTATTTTAGAAGCCCCGCAGTATCCGGAAGGATTGAAAATGGAAATCTGGAGTCACAAGATTGCGGGAGATGTAAATAACATCAACGGGCTGAACCACTACATAGGTATGGCTCAAATCAAAGAAGAAAATTTTCCTGAATTTAAAGTGATGCCATACATGATTTGGATCATGGTATTCTTGGCAGCACTCACCGCGCTGGTTGGCAGGCGGTTTCTCTTATGGACCACAGCAAGCTATTTGTTGTTCTGTGGCGCTTGGGGTATTTATGATTTTTGGCGATGGGAATATGAATATGGACATAATCTTAACCCACACGCTGCTATTCGAATCCCTGGGATGGCTTATCAGCCCCCTTTATTTGGCTGGAAGCAACTGTTGAACTTCTTGGCTGGATCATTCCCCGATACCGGCGGTTATCTTATCATCGTTCCTGCGGTGGTAATCGTCGGTCTTTTGGTCATTGAACAATTTCGCAAGAAATGAGGTTTTGCCTTTGTTTATTAGTTGTGATAGCAACGTTTTCCTCGTGTGATACCAATCCGCAACCAATTAATTTTGGAAAGGATTTGTGTGACTTTTGCAAGATGACCATTATGGATAAAAAATTTGGAGCGGAGTTGGTTAATAAGAAGGGGAAGGTGCAAAAGTTTGACTCTGGCGAATGTATGATGAACTATCTGAAAATAGATGCTGCTTATCAGGCCGGTCATTTTCTCATAATCAATTATGAATCTCCCGGCGAATTGCTGAATGCAGAAACGGCTGTTTATCTGCAAGGCGGGCAGGTTAGAAGTCCGATGGGAGGGAAGTTGGCTGCGTTTGCTTCAAAACAAGGCGCTGAAAAGTTTCAGGTCGAGATGCAAGGCGAAATTCTCTCTTGGGAAGAGGTGAAACGTCTTGATTTTTAATTTTGCTTTTATGTTCAGAGTTATTTTAACTGTTTTCTCAGTAGCAGGGTTTTTTGCTTGCAGTTTTGCCGGAGCGATTACGCTCTGTCCGCAATGTGAAATCAAGCAATTAAAAACAGCTTTGGAAATAGCCAAGCCTTATGATACTTTATACATCAAACAAGGAATTTACACATCCATCAATGAAACCATTGAAAAGCCCATTACGATTATCGGCATCAACCGTCCGGTGCTCGATGGAAAGGAAATGGATGAGGTTCTGGTGATCCGTGCTAACCATGTATCCGTTATAGGAATAGATGTCCGAAATTCTAAAAGAGGTAGTATGAAAGATTATGCGGGTATCCGGGTCTTTCAATCTAGCGATGTGAAAATTTTGGATTGCCGATTGGCCAATACTTTTTTTGCTATTTATCTAAGTGACTCTAAGAACGTTACCGTCAGAGGGAACCGTTCTAAGGGTGCCAACTTTGGGCAATCTGATTCAGGCAATGGTGTTCACCTTTGGAAGTGTGACAGCATCACGATTGAAGATAATCATCTTGAAGGCCATCGAGATGGTATTTACTTTGAGTTTGCCAAGCACTGTTTGATCAGAAAAAATTATTGTCGCAATAACTTTAGATACGGGTTGCATTTTATGTTTAGCGACAACGACACCTATGTAGAAAATACTTTTGACAATAACGGAACCGGTGTGGCTGTAATGTACTCTAAAGGCGTTCACATGTTCGGCAATCATTTTATCAATAATTGGGGAGATGCCTCCTATGGCTTGCTTCTAAAGGATATTAGCAACAGCGAAATTCAGGGAAATACTTTTACGAGCAACACTATTGGTGTTTTTACTGAAGGGTCTAATCGCATTCGGTTTGAAAAAAATGATTTTTTGAAGAATGGCTATGCGCTCAAGGTGATGGCCAACTGCCAGCAGGACACTTTTTGGTTTAATAATTTCTCTGGCAATACATTTGATGTAGGCACCAACGGAAACCTCAGCGATAATTTCTTCGGATATAATTATTGGGACAAATATCAGGGTTATGACCTCGACAAAAACAAAATAGGTGATGTGCCTTATCAGCCCATTAGCTTGTTTTCTGTCATTATCGAACAAATGCCTTATGCCGTTATGTTGTTGCGAAGTTTCACGGTCGAGCTATTGGATAGGGCAGAAAAAATGATTCCTTCGCTGGTGCCCGAAACAATCCAAGACAAATCTCCCCTCATGAGTAGAATTCCGAGATGATTGATATAGAAAAAATAGAAAAGAAATTTGGCAAGCTGCACGTTCTGAAAGGGGTAAATGCCCGTTTTGAATCAGGAAATGTCATTTCGGTCATCGGTCCGAACGGATCGGGCAAGACGACGCTGATTAAGTGCATTCTTGGAATGGTAGTGGCCGACCAAGGCAAAATTGTTTTTAACGGGAAGGATATTTTTCATGAGTTCAACTATCGAAATCAAATAGGATACATGCCTCAGATAGGGCGGTATCCTGAAAACATGAAAATTGGGCAGCTATTCTCTATGCTCAAAGACATTCGTCAAAACCATCAGGGAAACCTTGATGAGGAGCTGATTGAAGAATATCGCCTTGCTCCTATGTTTGAAAAACCGATGCGTACCCTTTCAGGAGGTACCACACAGAAAGTAAGTGCCGCACTGGCTTTCCTTTTCAATCCCGCCGTCCTGATTTTAGATGAACCCACCGCCGGGCTGGACCCTTTGGCTTCAGAAATTCTGAAAACTAAAATTAGAAAAGCAAAGGCCGCCGGTAAACTGGTCATCATCACTTCGCATATAATGAGTGAGGTAGAAGAGATGGCCGATAAAATTTTATATCTCTTTGAAGGTCAAGTTCATTTCTATAAAACGATTGCTGAACTCAAGGATGAAACCGGTGAAGAAAAATTGAGTAGAGCTATTGCACAAATCATGAAGAAAAGCGCGCATGTTTAAAATTGCCAAATACGTCATATACGACATCTTGCGAAGCAAGGTGATTCTAGCTTATACTTTCTTCCTGCTAGTCGTTTCTCTGAGTCTTTTTTTGATGGACAGCGATGCTTCAAAAAGTCTCATCAGTTTAATGACGGTGATAATGATTATTGTACCACTCGTCAGCATCATATTCTCTACCACATATTTTTATAATGCTTACGAGTTCATTGAATTGCTGGCGGCTCAGCCTTTGCGACGGAACACGATTCTTCTGGGAGAATATTTTGGTGTCATCATCTCCCTGCTCTTTGCGCTGGCGGTCGGTGTGGGTGTGCCCGTCTGCATCTGGTCTTTTAATTCTACCGGCATGGTTCTTCTTGCTTCCGGTGCGGCGCTTTCGCTTGCGTTCACCTCCATCGCCTTTCTGACCTCTGTCGCCACACGGGATAAATCTAAAGGCATTGGCATCGCTCTTCTACTTTGGTTCTACTTTTCAGTTATTTATGATGGATTGGTACTGGCCATTCTTTTTGTTTTCAATGACTATCCGTTCGAGCGGGCAGTAATAGAACTTACTTCACTCAACCCGATTGACCTGGGGCGAATCATTATTTTGCTCAAATTCGACATCTCTGCACTCATGGGTTTTACTGGTGCGGTTTACAAACAGTTTTTCGGCAGCTACTTTGGCTTCCTCTACTCCGCGGTGATTATGCTGCTCTGGATTACCATTCCTCTTTGGTTCTCCGTCCGAATTTTCAAGAAGAAAAACATCTAGATTTTCATTTCAGAATTAGGTTTGCTCTTGCCATAGACTCTTATTTTCAATTTTAGGGCCCTAATGCGCCAAATAAGGGCCCTAAAATTGAAGATAAGGAACCCTCTTGCACCAGATAAGGACCCTTAGTTCAGAAAGAAGGGCCCTCATTTTCTGGAGAAGGGCCCTTATCTCCGCCAGAAGGGCCCTTCTTTGGTAGAGAAGGGCTCTTATTTGGTAGATAAAGGACACTCATTTGGAAAATAAGGACCCTAAAGCGCGGAGGAAGGGTCCTTATTTTTGGGCTGTTCGCCGTTGTTATGAATTATTTACTTTTCATTTCCCCTTCTAAAGAAATACATTCCTCATAGCATTTAAGCGCTTCCTGATAGGTATCAAAAAAACGGTTTTCAAACGTGGATTCATGATGAGGTTTATTTGGAAGACAAATGTGCGTACTTACTATAAATATCATTCGCTCTCTCTCAGGCATGTTGATGCCGAGATAATGTAATGTAAGATGTCTGGAATTGCTCTTGAATCTTTTTTCATGAGCATATTTTTTAGCGTTTTCTTTCATCCATATTTCATATTCTTTTTCAGAAACCTCCATGAAGGTTTCTTTGGCATCAAGAATGAAAAACTTAGTGGTATCTTTCATAAGCGTAGATTAGTTTACTCCGCACGCGGGTTTAAGTTTCAAATTTAGTACATACTCTCTGAAAACAAAACATAAAGAACCCCTCTTTTCTTATATTTCGCGAAATTTCTCAGCATGTTGATTATCGGTATTGCAGGAGGTTCAGGGTCGGGAAAAACTACGGTGGTGCAGAAAACCTTGAAGTATTTCCCTCTAAATCAAATAGCGGTGGTTCACATGGACTCTTACTACAAGGACAATATTCACCTTACTTTGGAAGAGCGATCTCTGATAAATTTTGACCATCCCGATGCTATCGAATTTGATCTGCTCTATCAACATTTGCAAGAACTAAAAAGCGGAAAGTCCATTGAGGAACCGAAATATGATTTCATTACCAGCACCAGAAAAAAAGAGACCGTTCATATTGATCCCAAACATGTCATTATCGTTGAGGGGATTTTATTGTTTACCGATAAACGACTCCGCGACTTGTGCAATATCAAGGTATATGTAGATGCAGAAGCAGATGACCGGGTGATACGGATTATACAGCGCGACATGGAACAGCGGGGAAGAACAGTGAGTGATGTCCTGGAACGATATGAAGTGGTAAAAAATATGCACTTTCAATTTATTGAACCAACCAAGCGCTTTGCTGATATCATCATTCCGCAAGGAGGGCAAAACCAAGTCGCCATTGAAATGCTGGTGGCCACTATACAAATGAAACTTCAACAAGAAAATAATCTATAACCTCATAATTAGCCAAAATGAAAAAACAGGTATCCACTTTATCCTTTGTCCTAATAGTTTTCCTCAGCGTTTTATCCTTTACTTCTTGCAAGAAAAGCGACTTGAATCTGTTTACTATTGACGATGACAAAACCTTTGGTTTGCAAATGGAAGCAGAAATAGCCAGCAAACCCTCCGAGTATCCGCTGCTCGACAAAACGGCCTATCCCGCTTCCTATGCCTATCTGGAAAGTATGAAGAGCAATATTCTGAATTCGGGTAAATTGGACTATGCATCTGATTTTGCTTGGAAACTATATATCATTCGCGATGATGCGGTTCAAAATGCTTTCTGTACACCCGGAGGCTACATCTATATCTATACGGGCTTGATAAAATATCTCGACAATGCATCATCTCTAGCCGGTGTGATGGGACATGAGATGGCCCACGCTGACCAACGCCACTCTACCCGACAGATGACGGAACAATTTGGTATTACCACTCTTTTAGAAATTGTGCTGGGCCAAAACCAAAATGCCTTGTCCGATATTGCGGCACAACTTTCTGTGCTTGCTTTCAGCCGTGCAGACGAAACCGATGCAGACAAACATTCGGTAAAATATTTGTGCCCAACGCTCTACCGCTCGGATGGCGCGGCGGATTTTTTTCAGAAGATTATTAACTCAGGTGCCAGTTCGCCACCGGCGTTCCTTAGTACCCATCCTAACCCGGATAATCGGGTAGCCAATATCCAGAAGGAGAAAACAGACTTGGGTTGTGCAAGTACACCATCCAATCAGTTAGATATAACAGATTATGCTTCGTTTAAAGCCAGTTTGCCTTAGTACTTCGATATTTTGAAACATGAAAAAAAACCAATTATTTCTTTTAATTTTTTTGTTGATGGCCGGGTGCTTTGCAATGGCGCAGACTGATTCGGTCACAATACTAAAGACGAAATCTGCTTTCACGCATGAAGATTCTGTGTATTTATCAAGGATCAATACCAGCGGCAATCTGATGATAGCTGGAGGAATAGGCTTGTGCGGAGCGGGTGGTTATTTGATGTATCAGGGTTTTAAAGTTTACAATACTGCGGTATTGAATAATGACCCAAAAGATATCAATCGAAATCACAAGCAAGGAACAGCCTATATCATAGCAGGAGGAGTGGCCATAGCCGGGGGGATTATTCTTACCGCCTTCGGAGCGCGCAACAAACACGAATTTATGATGCGCAAAAAGATGATGTCGCTGGAATCTGGCCTGTTAGACAACGGAAACATTGGCTTGGCGTTAAATTTTTAGCAATAGTCCCACTCTGGGATAAAATTCAACCTTTTTTTTTATCTCTTTTATTACTTTTGGCGCGCCCGCTTGCAAAAACATATTTTGCTTGCAGTTTATTAATAAGATAAAACAGTTTATATCATGGCAGAGACAGCAACCATTTCGCTCGAAGGAAAATCTTATGAATTTCCGGTCATCACAGGTACCGAAAACGAGAAAGCAATTGATATCAGTAAGTTGAGAGGGCAGACAGGTTATGTCACCTTTGATGAAGGATACCGCAACACCGGTTGCACCGTAAGTAATATTACTTTTCTCGACGGAGAAAAAGGTATTCTGCGCTACCGTGGATACAACATTGAAGACCTAGCAGAGAAAGCCACCTTCCTCGAAGTAGCGTACCTCCTGCTGAATGGCGAACTGCCCAATCAAAAACAACTATCTAATTTTGAACACATGGTTTCGCAGCACACATTGGTGCATGAAAACCTGATGAAAGTATTTGAAGTTTTCCCGACCGGTTCGCATCCTATGGGACAGTTGATGACCATGATTTCTGCTCTTTCCTCTTTCTATCCTGAATCTCCCAGCCCAAATCAAAGACCGGAAGCTAGCAACCTGACTATCATCCGTCTTCTTGCCAAGATGCCTACCATCTGCGCTATGATTCAGAAAAAAGGAAAGGGGCATCCGATTCTTTACCCACAGAATAAATACGATTACGTTTCCAACTTCCTGCACATGACCTTCGGAAATGTGACTGAAGAATATAAAGCAGACCCTGTTGTGGTAAGTGCTATGAATACTCTTTTGATTCTTCATGCCGACCATGAACAGAACTGTTCAACAGCAACCGTGCGTATCGTTGGTTCTTCTCATGCCAACTTGTATGCTTCGATTGGTGCTGGTGTAGCGGCCTTATGGGGTGCGCGACATGGCGGGGCAAATCAAGAGGTGTTAGAAATGCTCGAATATATCCGCGACAAGGATAAAGGCGACGTGAAAAAAGCCATTGCTGAAGCTAAGGACAAGAAGCGCTTGCTGTATGGATTCGGTCACCGGGTGTACAAGAATTTTGACCCCAGAGCTAAAATTATTAAGAAGGCTGCTGATAATGTATTGGCTAAACTTGGCAAGAAAGATCCGCTGCTCGAAATCGCCAAGGAATTGGAAGAAGCAGCTTTGAACGATCCATACTTTATCGAAAGGAAACTTTATCCAAACGTTGATTTCTACTCCGGCTTGATTTATAAAGCTCTTGGATTCCCAACTCCTATGTTCACTGTGCTTTTTGCCTTGGGAAGATTACCCGGATGGATTTCTCAGTGGAAAGAAATGCGCGAAAAGAATGAAGACATCGGTCGCCCGCGCCAGATATATAACGGCCCGGTTCAAAGACCGTTTGTTGGGATTAAGGATAGGAAGTAAGGAAATTAATTCCTTCCAACCTGAACTAAGATTCGTCTTTGGTATTGCGCACCAAACCGATGCCAGAGATGAAAAACAATAAACCAAGCACCCCGTAAATGATGAGCGATTTAATATCGTGCGTGCCCCCAGATGTATTGGCAAATACTACAGCCGCGTAAATAAGCCCAGCTATACCTAATATGGTAAGCAGTGTTCCGAAAATTCGTTTTACATCCATTTGGAGGAGGATTATTTTTTTGTGCCCTGCCACAACACCAAACCACCAATACCAATCAAAGCGATTCCCAGTAGCGGTGACCAATTCATATAATGTGGTTTGTCTCTGGTAATTTCTAGCGCACCTATATCAACTACTTTTTCTTTTGTAAAAAACTTGAAAGAGGTAAAAGCCGTTAGGCCGATGCCAGCGATGAGTATAATAATGCCTGTAGTTTTCATGTGGATTTATTTTTTTGTGAATTTTTAAAATGTAACTCCGATATTAGCAATAGTTGCACCCCAGCCAATTTCTCCAAATACGGCGACTTTCTTAAACCAATACCTTGCACCAACTTGAGGCCCACCATATATGAAGCCATAAACACCTGCTTTGGGACCGGAATGGAACGAAGGACCTCCTCCAACATTCAGGCCGGCATACACGTCTAAGCGATCCTTAATAGTAGCTCTCGTCGCTTCCAGAATGTGGAAGTTAGCCTTGAACCCAATAGGAATCCCCACGGCCACGGCGTTATAATAAAGTTTATCATTCTTATTATAATAACGACCATAAACAAAGACGTTGATTCCGGTTTGCCAGCCGATGCCGATGAAACGGTGAACCTTATATTCACCGGCGATGTTTAAGGACAAACCGCCCGAACCCAGATGGTTGAGAGGGTAATACTGATAGGGTAAAAAGACTACCTGAGTAACTCCCAAACCTGCGGAATACATTCCTTTCTTATCGTGTATCCATCCCTGGGCGTTTACAGTAGCGTCCAAGAAAATGGTAAACAAAGTGGCGAGTATGATGATCTGAATTGTTTTCATGTTGTTATTGTTTGGAGTATTTTTTGGCTCTTATTTTATGTTGTCTAATTTGGTTTTCACCTCATATACTTTTTGCCTTTGCGTTTCAATGTCTGCTGTTTTAAGCATTTGCTTTTGCTGAATCGTAGAGGTATTTCTCTCTTCTGCGCGATTCTCCTTACTCATGCTATACTTATCTTTGCCCTGTGCTTCATTTCGTTTTTGAAGTTCCTTCTTTTCATCTTCCATTTGACTCAGCGTTTTCTTGGCTCCTTTCGTCGCATTGGGGTCAGAAGCAGTACGATCCACCATTCCCTTTTGGTTGCTTATTTTGTCTGACGAGTTTTGTATGTCTGCCTTGTTGGTGATGATGGCTTCATTTGAGCGCTCGGTAGCCCGTTCATTTTCTTGGATGGTTTTCACTGACTTCTCTTCATCCTGGTTTAATCCGGATAGCTGTTTTTCCATCAACTGAAGTTTGTTTTGTTCCGTGGCCAACTCTTCCTGCACAGCCGCCCGATATTCCTGGATGGCAAAGTCATGTAGATATTTTTGTGCGGCTAACTCACGTCCACTATTTGGATCCTTGAAAAGGAAATCGGTGCCATTTTGAGTAAACCATGCGGTGAGACGGACACCCTCCGTGGTTCCCATTAGCTGACTGAAGATAGTAAATGGATTCGGTGAAATATTTGGATGCGACACATTGGGTTGCTCAAAGGTTCCATTGGCCGCCTGGACACGTCCTTTGCTTTCCTTGCTCATATACTTTAACCAGTGCGATTCCACATTCTTTAAAGTTGTTTGAGGAATTTGCACTACAAAAGTTTGTTGCGACACGTTCATGTATGGTTGTGAAGATATAAGGACGGTAATCGGCTTTTGTGCAAATACCGATGTCGAAATGGCATATAGTGTGATAAATAATCGAAGTTTCATTGCTATAAAAATTTTGGTGGGTAGAGGAAATATTTCACTCCACGAGAAAAAAAAATACCGGTGCCCTTGAACGACACCGGTATAAGAAAAGGGTAAATTAAATACTGTTTTTGCAGGAATATCCCTGAGCTTCGTAAGCATCCAGTGCCAAGCCGTACAAGGTGTTGTTGCTATAATCCTTCTCACAAACTCTTACTTCCGGTGAAGAGCTTTTAGTGCATACCTGACACCGTTTGCAGGACATAAGTCCTGAAGAAAGGATAAGCGCGAATGCTGATGCAATGAATACTTTTTTCATGATGTTTTTTTGTTTTAATTAAATGGTGAAATGAAATGCTGCTTAAAGGCTTTTGCCTCTAATGATCCGAAACAAGACCGCAATCAGAGCTATGACCAAAAGGATGTGAATAAGCCCTCCGGCATGAAAGCCAAGAAATCCGATTGCCCAACCAATGACTAAAATGACGGCGATGATATAGAGTAGGTTTTCCATAAAACTATTTTTTAAGCGAGTGATAAATAATTGATGGTGATAGGGTTTAAAGCTCAGAAAGAATTTTGTGCAGTTCCTCTTTTGTTTTACCCAATTTGATTTGAACGCGGCCCGACATTTCTTCTTTCTTGCCTTCGGCAAACATCAAATTATCGTCGGTCAGTTCTGCAAATTTTTGTTTCAGTTTTCCTTTTTGCTCGTGCCAGTTTCCTTTTACCTCTGTAGTATTCATTTTGTTTTTATTTAGAGTGTGCAATAATTTTCACAATGCAAAGATGCACTGTTTGTTGCTAGATGCGTTACACATTTGATTAAAAGAGTTACATCATTCACACATTTCCGCTTTGAAACTTACTTTTATGTTATGCGGTCCTTCGAATTGCAGGATTTTGCCTGATCTTATTGAGAGCGGTATGTTTAATCTGCCGGGCCCGCTCTTTGGAGATATTGAGTTTCACACTGATTTCACGAAAGTTCATGGGCTCCACGTCATCCATGCCGTAATACATTTTTACAACTTGTAATTGATTTAGGTTCAGCCTGCTTAAAAGGTGCCTAATTTCTATGTGCGATGAATCCGTATACTCTATTTCATTACCAGGTATTTCAGCATTCTCGTTTTCAATAATATCCAAAAGTGAGGTTGTATCATCAGTCGAAAAAGGAGCATCAATCGAAAGAGGTTTGGCAGAGCACGTTAATGTATTCTGTATGGTGTTCGTTTTGGTTCCCAATATTTGGGATAGTTCTTCCAGCGTTGGTTCTTGATTGAAGTCCTGCTCCAACTTTTTAAAAGTCCGCGTTACTTTAGCAAGCAAATTGGTTTGGTTCGCAGGTAAACGAATTATCCGGGAGTATTCGTTCAGCGCTCGGATGATAGATTTGCGAATCCACCAGATGGCATAGGAAATGAATTTGAACCCTTTGGTTTCATCATATTTTTCAATCGCTTTGAGTAGGCCAATGTTTCCTTCGCTAATCAAGTCTGCCAATGCCAATCCTTGATTTTGATAATGTTTTGCTACTGAGACGACAAAGGGAAGGTTTGCTTTCACTATTACTTCGAGCAATTGCATGTTTCCGAATCGGTATTCTTTGATGCACCGAGTCTCCTGCTCGGGCGAAAGAAAGTCGCCCGCTTGGATTTCTTTTAAATAGGTTTCCAGCGAATCGCTATCCCGTTCAATTGCCCCATTGTTTATGTTTAAGCGTTTCATTCTCAACATGCACTGCGTTCATTTAGTTGTTCGTTGTTTATCATTTGCAAAAATGACCAGTTGCGCTATATATGAGTTACACAAGCCGTGAAAAGAGTTACATCATTCACAGATTATGAAATATCGCGACCTTCTATTGGGCAATGGTCTGACGATTGGTCGAGAGGTAGGGCCTATTTTATTATTACCCTTTTTTTCTTTTGTTTTGAGCGATCTAAATCACCACATCTTTCCTATCACCACAAAACGAAACAAAATGAAACGAGCTATTCTTAAAATGCACCACAAAACTGCGGTGGTTGTCATCGCCCTTTTTCGCGCTTGCATCAAATAAACTTTGACAAGTTGTCAAGTTGCGTCTTTTAAAAATAAAAATAGGGCAACGGTTGCCCATTGCCCTTGAGAAAGAGAGAGAAATATTTTAAGGTACTTTTTATAAGCCTCGATTAGTCAACTTTCGTAGGATCGGCTGCTTCTGGAATTTCCATTTCCGTTTTTGTTTCTTCTGTAAGGCCCTGATCAATAATTCGTTTTGGGTTTTCCCCGGTCGAGTTATCTTCAATAAACGGGACTTATTTTGAGAAGTGGTCTCGCTGGCTGCCAGTGCGGCCTATGGAGCGCACTTTTCGGTACACTTCTTTGTCCTTTTCAGGGTAGTTGTTTCGTCCGATTCTGTTTCAGGGGTAGTTTTATTTGTCACCTTTTGACTTTCAGAATCGTTGCCTTGTGTTTGCTTGTCCGACGGCTGATTGGTTATCGGATTATTTTTTTCATCGTTTTTCATAGTATCTGGATTTTAGTTTTGTTGCGGAACTGCGACTCGGTGAAGATGAGTCTCTTTATAAAGAATAGCATTACACAATTGCATAAATTAGTTACAAGATTCTCACATTTGTCTGAGTCTGAGTTTCAATTAATTTTCAGTGCTTCTTCTCTTTCTGAACTGGCTGTAAAGCGCGAGAACAGCAAGTAGAGAAAAGGTGATGACTAGGAGCCATCCCATCGGGGGAAGGCTGCGAAGATATTGAAGGGCGTTTTCCATTTCCTTTTAGATTAATGATGAGCTTTTCGTTCGATGATGATTGTCCGGGGGCGTTCGCTGTGGATGCGGTGCGCGTGCCGCACGCGTCTCTGTTGCCTCTCGGTCACCAAACAGGAGGATGTTGTGAGGAGCAAAGTCATTGATGCGATAAAAAGTATTTTCTGGTACATAGATTTTGTTTCGGCTGATTATAAATTTCTGCAGGAATAACCGGTGGCTTCGTAGGAATCGAGCGCGGCTCCGTATTGCGCATTGGTGTTATAATCCTTTTCGCATACTCTGATTTCAGGCGAGGCATTTCGGGTGCAGACCTGACATCGCTTAACGCAGGAACTTAAGGACATGAAAATAGCGAGTGCAAAAACGGTGATGAAGGATATTTTTTTCATGATGGATATAGTTTGAGTTTTGTGATGCAAAGATGAACCGGTGGGTGGTTAATACGTTACACAATAGGGAAAAAGAGTTACATCATTCACAGATTATGGGTGGTCGCCACAAAAAAAAATGAACGACCCACCCGGGTCGTTCATTGTCAATCAGTAACCGGTAATCTTAATTCTTGTTGTCCTTGCCTAGATCCTTGAATGCATCGCCGATGCCATCCATGTCATGTTTAAATTCGCGCTTGAAAACTTCCCAGTCAGACCGTTCGTTTTCGTAGTTAGCCAATCGGTTTCGCAACTCCATGTTTCTTTGTTCAAGGTCTTCTATTCTCTTTTTGCGAAGTCCGTCTAACGGAGCTTTGCCTGGTTTGTTCAACTTTTCATTAAGCATGGAGATTTGCTTTTCGTTGTCAGCAATTCTTGCTTCTGCTTCGATTTTAAATGCCGGATATTCGGCGTTCAGTTCTTTTTGGGCTTCATTTAGGTTTGCCTTTGCATCTTGTACCTCTTCCTTTGCTGCTTCTACTTTCTTTTCTTTCGAATCGCATGAAGTGAAAACTCCTCCTGTAATTATCAGGGCAACTGCCGCTTTAAAAAATATTTTTTTCATTGTTTGTTTTGATTTAGGGTAAGATAAAATGATTTGAATTTGATAAAAAGCATCCCGCATTGCGCGGGATGCTCTATAATTAAAATTTGACTAAAGGGAATTGATGATAGTCGCAAACTCTTCTTTGGTCTTACCAAGTTTCGTTTGCACCTTTTTCATCATTTCTTCCTTCTTACCGTCTTCATAGCGTAAATCCGCCTCGGTTAAGGTTGGAAATTTAGCGATGAGCTTTGTTTTTTGTTTGTTCCAGTTTCCTTTTTCAGGAACTGGTGGAACTTTTAAATCTGTCATGTTATTGAATTTAGTTGGTAACGGAATTGTTACACTGCAAGGATGACCCTCTTTCAATAATAAAGCGTTACACATTTCGAGAAATATGTTACATCATTCACACCTTGCTAATTAAGCAGCTTGATATGGATGCTATTAGCACGTGCAGTATAGTTGAATTTGCAATTGTCGAAGGAAGGCTTTTTTACCAGCGGTTTGAAGTTGTTCGAAAAAGCATACGGCTCAGTGGGTAAACCCAAAACATTCCTATCTACCACACCATTACTGTTTATGTCCTGATAAATCGCTATGCCAAATTCTCCGTAGGGGATGCCATCAAGCTTTGCCGCTAGTTTTCCTTTGGAAGGATTGAATCGGAATTTTTTCAGTTGAGCGCCTTTATCCAAAAAAACACTGGATCGTTCGTAAATACTTATTTCTACCGGCGCGGTGAGCGATTTCAAATTGGTCACAATAACTGTCAGCGGGATATTTGTTTTGGCCTTTTTCTTTTCCACCACCGAGTCTTTGGTTTCTTTTACGGTCTCTACCACCGAACTATCTACGCTTTCCTCCACTGGTTCAATAGAGGGCGACACATTTTGTTTGCAACCGGGAATGGAAAGTAGAATACTTAATCCGGTAAGGAATAGAAAAATGCGTCCTTTCACACCGGCTCATTTTCGGTGTGATTCGATTTTGCTTTTGGGTTCTTATCAAGAAGAGAACTAACTCCTGAAATTATTTTCGACACATTGTTATTAATAAGCGATGTTGAAATTTTTTCCAATATCACCGAACTGATAAACCCTTTGACACTCCGGTTTCGTCCGAAGACCATATCTATTAGAAAAGATGTTCCCAAATTCAATCCTACTTTAACCACGTCCACCTTGACATCTGTATCGGTAGCCAATTCATGCAAGGACTGTTTTACAATCATAACCGGATTAAGGGTATTGGCAAACTCTCTAAAAGTAAGCTTCAGGTCTTCCTCCTGTTCAACTTTCTTTTCGCGCAGTTGCGCGATGCGAATCATCAAATCGGCGTGATTGAATATTTCCGGGTTTTCCATAATTCTTATTACTGTTATTGTTTACTGAATACTAATCGAATCATTTTATCGCGTATGGGTCGCTTGATCAATTTCTCTCTTCCAAACACGAGAAAAAGTCCCAGCACCAAGTAGAATACTGCAATGATTCCAAAGCCTGAGTAATTATCGCCGAGCAGATTGGAAAGGTAAAACCCTACCCACAGGCTTATAAAAAACAGGAACAGGCTACTTACCACACCTACCAATAGGCCAATAATTAGACCAGAACCAATTACCGCAGAACGCTCTGCTGCTTCGAGTTTACCTAGTTCATAATTGGTGCTGACATACGTCTTCAGGCTTTCGGTCAACTCCTCTATCTTTTCTTCTAGCTGCTTCTGATTGTCCATGCGAATTTGAATTTTTACTATTTGCGTTTTCCCTTGTGAAAAGAAAGCCAACCGAAGAATTCAGGTTCCCCGGTTGGCAGATGCACGTTTAATGCAGGTTGATTTAGCTGCGATTACCAGAAATGTGTTCCATCTTTTGCTTCATTCCAGATTTAGCGTCTTCCACCTTATCCTTGGCAAGAACCTCCAGTTCCTCTGCTTTTTCGCGCAATTCTCTTGCTTGCGATTTCATTTTTTCTTTGAAATCCTCCGCCAAATCCTTTGCACCGGTCAGCAACTTCCCGCGAGTGTTACTTCCTTTATCGGGGGCAAATAAAATCCCAAGCGCGGCTCCGGTCACTGCGCCTACCAAAAATGCGGCAATCACCTTGCCCGTGTCGTTTGAATTTCCCATTGTTTTATTATTTAAGTTGCAACTGAATTGTTGCAGTACAAAAGTGAGCTTTTTTAAAGTGGAAAGCGTTACATACTTCTCCAAAAGAGTTACATCATTCACAGGTTTACCGGCTATGGCCGAATTTCACCCTTCTTTATCAAACAGAAAAACCCTTACCGATCCTCCGTCTCACGCTTTTTCTTCTTGAGCTCTTTAAAGAAGGATGGCGTAAGCCCCGTCACCTTCTTAAACTGGTTAGATAAATGTGCCACGCTACTATAATGCAACTTATATGAAATCTCCGTCAGGTTCAACTCATCATAAATCAGCAACTCCTTCACTCTCTCAATTTTATGATTGATAATGAACTGTTGAATCGTGATGCCCTTCACCTCCGAAAAAATATTTGAAAGATACGTATAGTCATAATCCAACTTCTTGCAGAGGTAGTCCGAAAAATTTACATCTGGCATTTCATCCGTATTGTGAACCATTTCAATAATCAGGTTCTTGATTTTTTCAATCAAAATGGCCTTGCTATCATCCAGCAACTCCAGTCCCGACTGAAGCAGGTTTGCTTTCAGCTCCTCCCGTTGTGCTTGCGTAATGTCCTCCATGATTTCAATCGAGCCCAGATTCACTATCACATAATGCAACCCAAGTTTTTTCAACTCCTCCTTCACCATCATCTTGCAACGAAGGCTGACCATGTGTTTGACGTATAGAATCATATAGGCTATAGTGAACAATAAAACTAATCGAAAATTCGGAAACATGCTTTAGAACAAAACCCGCTGAGTGCCAAATTCTTTTGCCTAACCTCCGAAGGGGGAACAATGCAAAAACCATTTTGCGCTGTCTTTATTCCCCCTTCGGGGGTTAGGGGGCCGTCTTAAAGGCTTTTGTAGTCTTCGGCCAACATATTTAGATTGGTGAGGCACTAACCGAGAAAAAATTATCAGGGCTAAAGCCATTTAGTAAGAGCCAGATTCTCACCACGCTAAAGCGCGGTGTTATATAGCTCCGCCATTTATGGCGGAGGGTTTGGAAGGTTTGTATTGGCTTTAGCCGTGATTTTTAAAAATTACATTGATTTTAAACAACAGAAGCAAAATATTGTGTCTGTATTTCGCATTCGCAGAGAGACGCAATATTTTGCGTCTCTACTATTGGCTTCCCCCGCCCCCAAATGTGTGAATCATGTAAATCATTTCCCAAGTTGTGTAACAAAAATGGTCGGCATCGTTTCATCTTCGCTGCTCAAAAGGGGTGTGTTTTTTTATCGCTGCCATGTTTGGGGAATGTGCAGTGATTTAGCGTCCCCGATTTTTCGGGGGCGTTTTTATACTTTGATTACTTCACCCCTCTTTTTATAAATTCTATTTTTAAACCCATTTATCATAAGAAATGAAGGCAAAGAAGGCCCATAAAAAACTCCCTGAAAAGTTAATCCAATCCTCCAACTTGTTTCCGGTGGTGGGCATTGGCGCTTCGGCTAGTGGGCTTGATGCATTTAAAAAACTCCTCAAAGCCGTTTCGGAAGATTCGGGAATGGCCTATGTGCTGGTGCAGCATTTAGATCCCAACCATGAAAGCATGTTGCCCGCGTTGCTTCAAAAAATTACGAATGTTCCAGTTTTGGAAGTGGTGGATGATATAAAGATAGAGCCCAACCACATTTACGTCATTCCAAGCAATAAAATGATGGTGGCCACTGACGGGGTGCTGTTGCTCACCACCCGTCCCGATAAAAACAAATTCGAGCGCCACCTGCCCATTGATCTTTTCTTTGCATCGTTGGCAGAGGTTCATCAATCACATGCCATTGGGGTGGTCTTGTCGGGCACCGCCTCTGACGGCACCCTCGGATTGAAAGCCATAAAGGATCACGGAGGCATCACCTTTGCGCAAGATGAAGCGTCGGCAGCTTATGAAGGAATGCCTCATAGCGCCGCTCAGGCTGGCGTCGTTGATTTTATTCTTCCTCCCGGAAAAATACCTCAGAAAATAATGGAGGTAACCAGCATCATCAACAAAAATGGAGGAGAGGAATTCTTGCCCAAGAAGGAGGAGGATGCTTTTAAGCAAATGATTTCTTTACTACGCATTCGCAAGGGAACCGATTTTACGTATTACAAGCAAACCACCATTCGCCGGAGAATACTTCGGAGAATGGCGCTGAATAAAAACGACGACCCACAGGCGTATCTTAATTTTTTACGAGAGAATAAATCCGAACAGGATATTTTATACCTGGACCTGTTGATTCCGGTCACCGATTTTTTTCGAGACCCAAGTAGTTTTGAAGGGCTAAACGAAAAAGTTTTTCCAGACATCATCAAAAACAAAACGGGCCACGATTCTATTCGGGTGTGGGTGGCGGGTTGCAGCACCGGACAAGAAGCCTACTCCATTGCCATTTGTTTCAGAGAATTTTTGGGCGACAGCCAGCAAAAGGTACAGATTTTTGCTACCGATATTAGCGAGCCTGCGATAGCAAAAGCACGCTCCGGCATTTATTTAAAGAACGAACTGGAGTCCGTAAGTGCGCATCGCTTGGCTGAGTTCTTCGTCAAAACCAATGGTCATTATCAGGTAAAAAGGTACGTGCGGGATATGTGCATCTTCGCCAGCCACAATTTTGTAAAGGACCCGCCTTTTGGCAAAATAGATTTGGTGACCTGTCGCAATGTCCTGATTTACATGGAGCCTTGGAACTTTAAAGCGTTACACAGTTGTGGAAATAAGTTACATGATTCACAGATGTAGATATTGCATAGTTTTTTGACGTCGGGTTTTTCCTTGGCAAGGAAATATAGTGCTAATCGTGTTTTGGTGATTCGGATTTGTTAAAACAAAGAAGGTGCGTTTTCCGAAGAACTGTATCTGGGATGAATCCAGAACAGACATGATTGTTAGGGTTAATAACTTGCTATTACAACTATCTTAATGAATATCCATTTTCCCAAAACGGGGGACTGGTTGCAGCTATTCGGAGCCTGTTCACTAAACTGTGTCAAAAGCTAAATTCCTTCCGCAAACTCGCTCAACTCTAACCAGCGCAGTTCTTTTACTTCCAACTCTTTGGAAACATCGCCCAGGCGGCTAATCATGTTGTTCAGTTCTTCATAGCCTGCATCACCGGAGTTGATTTTTGCGTTCAAGGCTTCTTTTTCTCTTTCTAATTTTGGAAGTTCTTTCTGCAAAGTATCAAACTCAAACTTCTCTTTGAACGAAAGTTTCTTTTTCACCTTCTCCTTTTCAGGTGCCGGTGGGGTTACGGTAGCTGTGGTGAGTTCGCTGGTGCGAACCTGCGTATTTTGCTTTTTCTTTTTGCGCACCTCATCCATTCTCCACTCGGTATAGTTGCCGGGGAAATCATTGACCAGACCATTTCCTTCAAAAACAAAAAGATGGTCTATCAGTTTATCCATAAAATATCGGTCGTGCGACACGATGATGACGCAGCCCTGATATTGTTCTAAGAAATCTTCCAGCACTGTCAACGTGACCAAATCCAAATCGTTGGTCGGCTCGTCGAGAATGAGGAAGTTGGGGTTGCGAAAAAGAATAGAAAGCAGTTGCAGACGCTTCTTCTCGCCTCCGCTCAGTTTGGAGATGTAAGTGTATTGCTGTTCGGGGGTGAACATGAACAGTTGCAGAAACTGACCGGCAGAAACCTTGGTGCCGTCTGCCAATGGAAAATGCTCGGCAATGTCTTTCACAAATTCGATCACTCGCTTATCCTCCTTCACCTCCAATCCCTTCTGAGAAAAATATCCGAACACCACCGTTTCCCCTTGATTAACCTTACCCGAATCAGCTTTTTCCAAGTCCATGATAATATTCAGGAAGGTAGATTTGCCTACGCCATTTCTTCCGATAATGCCGATGCGCTCGCCTCTTTTGAAACTATAATCAAATCCCTTCAGGATGATTTTTTCGCCATAAGCTTTATAAACCTTCTTCAGTTCTAAGATTTTTCCGCCCATGCGGGTCATCTTCACCTGCAACTGAAGTTTTTCTTCTACTCTTTTAGAATTGGCCTTGTCCTCTACGTCATAAAAGGCATCTATTCGTGATTTTGATTTGGTGGTGCGCGCTTTGGGCTGCTTGCGCATCCACTCCAGTTCTTTCCGATAGAGGTTGCGGGCTTTGTCAATCGAAGCCGCTTCGTTTTGCTCGCGCGAAATTTTATCGCGCAGATAGCTTTCAAAGTTTCCGCGATGGATATACAGTTCTTGGTTTTCCAGTTCAATGATTTCATTGCAAACCGTGTCGAGGAAAAAGCGGTCGTGGGTGACGAGCAGCAAAGTGGTTTTTTGATCTGAAAGAAAATCAGCCAGCCATTCTATCATTTCAAAATCCAAATGGTTGGTCGGTTCATCCAACATCAGGAAATTGTTGCGGTCGCCGAAGCTAATGTCAATCAACACTTTGGCCAACGAAAGCCTCTTTCTCTGTCCTCCCGACATAGAGTTTGCTGTCTGGTCCAAGTCGGTGATGTTGAGTGAGGTGAGGATTTCTTTCACCTTACTTTCAAAATTCCAGGCGCCGAGTTCCTCCATCTTTTCCATCATCTCGGCGATTTTTTTATCGTCGTGATGCGCCGTCGCCAATTCATACTCGCGCACTGCGTTGATGACCGGATGATTATAGCTCAGGATATTTTCAAGCACCGTTTTCTTTTCTTCAAAGACTGGGTTCTGATCCAGAAAACAAACTTGTACGTCCTTATTCACCCAGAGTTTGCCCTGATCCGGCGTGTCGCGGCCAGCCAGAATATTGAGCAGGGTGGTTTTGCCTGCTCCATTGCGCGCCACTAGCGCTACCTTGTCGCCTTCTTCTATATTGAAGGAGATATTAGTGAATAGAGGCTTTTCTACAAAAGACTTGGTGAGATTTTCTACGCTTAAATAATGCATTGGGGCGCGAATATAAGATACGGCGGCGCTTTTACCGGTTGCGAACGACTTTGGTTTCGGGTAACCGTTGCTTCATAAAAATAGAAGAAGTCCCCCAACAGGCAGGACTTCTTCATTCAACCACCCACAAAAGCTAATCCTACATTTTCATGCAGTCGGCGGTACAGACATGTCCCTTTTGACCATGTTTTGCATGTTTCATATCCATGTTACAGGCTTCAGAGCATACGTGGCCTTTCTCACCATGAGCGTACATGTGCTTGCCGTCTTTACAGGCTGCCGTGCAAACGTGGTCTTTCATGACCATTTGTTCGGTTTTGGCTTTGCCCTTTTTCTGTTTACTGTCTTTCTGTGCAACCTGTGCATTTGCTGCGAAAACAAACCCTGCCAGAGCGACTACTAAAAATACTTTCTTCATCATTTTATTTGATTTAATGGTTACTGCCCGCACGGAGGCATATAAATTATGTAAACAGCAATCCGCGCCTTGCTGATATTTTTAACCTTCTTTACTGACAAAAGCTCCAAGCACCGCTCCATAAACCAAATGTCCCATCAAGCTGCCGAGCGCCATCATCATCATACTTCCTTCCATAGGTGCAGACATCATACCCATCATGCCAGCAACGGCCATCATGATCTGTGCAAAAACAAAGACCAGAACCCCATAGGCTGCGCCGCGCAAATAATTATTGCTGATGGGCAAGGCCTTGTTCATCAAGTAGAAATAGCCCAGAGCAAAAATAATCCCAATCATAAAGTGCATCACCCAGCCTACCATCATTGGCATGTCCATCATACCGCTGAGCATTGCTGCAGCATTCATTTTCGGAAAGCCCATCATTGGGGCGATGTACATCAAGGCCGTCATGGCGGCTGTTCCGGCTATTCCGCCAATCAAGGCGCTTGTCATAGAGTTTTTCATGTTTTTTTGTTTTAAGGTGAATTAAATTTTGACCAATGTCGTATTGATAGACGTAGCTTTTCAAAAACCTTTCAACCTCCGAATACATTTTAATGAATGACGGATAACTTTCTGCTTTCCACAGTGGATTTATCCGAAAATATGCGCAAGAAATAGACTCCTTCTGGCAGGGCCTCCACATTTAATGTACGTTGTACTTCGGTATAGCCCTTTACCAACTGCCCGGCAGTATTATAGATTTCGATATTTTTCTCTTCGCTGTTTTGAAAATAGATTTCTCGGTTTGCCGGGTTCGGGAAGAATCGGAACAACTCTTTTGTACCCACCTCCCCGATACTGGTTGAGATGACCGGTTCCGTGATGCTGTGTTGAATAGCTGACTGCACGATATACTTTGACGGCATGGTTTGAATCATTCCAATCACGTTAATCCGGTTCCGATTCCAAAGGGGGTCGGGAAGAAAGGTGCTGGTAATGACCACGCTGTCACCTATGTTTTGCGGGACAGTAAAGGACAGGCCGTTGCCGGGGAATAATTGCCGGTGGAATACATCATAATGTACATTCTCTCCATTCGGGGCATTGTAGAAAATAGTGTCTTCGGTAATGACCGCGAATAAATTCAGTGTGGTATAACCGTGTGCATCGGTTTGAATAATGACTGCTTTGGTCAGAATGCTGTCTGAGCCGTTGACAGATGTCATGCTCAAATTCAATTCAAAAGGCGCACTTTGGTTGAGGGTGCTGTCATAGGCCGCCATCGGAACCAGCGGATTGATCGGTGGGATTACTTTTCCCTGCACAACGGCGCGAGGAGTGGATCCAAAAATTCCATAGAAGTTCGTCCTGGCATCGTTTTCACTTTTATTCTGTTTGCTGAAAATACAATTGACATAGGGGCGCTTGGATGATAAGCTACGTGCAACACTTCCGGATAGCTCCCGTGCAACGTGGAGAAAAATGCGGGATTTTTGGCTGCACAAGTGGAACAAAGGGTATTGGTGAAGTGTTCAACTATCACCTGTCGAGGTGTTTGCGCCTGTAATTGAAAAATTAGCAGACATGACATCAGAGTAGTCGTGAACATAGATGAAACGGAAGTAAACCTCAATTTAAAATTCATAAAGAAATAATGGTTTAGTTAATAAAGATGTAATCCGCCTGAATAGACGAGAAAGTCAGGCCAGCCCTTACAGAAAACTATTGTTTTTCTTGTATAACCTGAACCATTCGTTCTTTCTCTGCTTCCGAAAGGCCGGATGCAGTAGGCTGCTTTTGTTTCAATTGTCGAGCGATAAAAGCGGATTGTTTTGCAAATAGCGAACAGAACTTGCACATGGAAAGATGCAACATTAAATCAAATCGCTCCTTGAACGAAAGTTTTTTTTGTTCTCGTTTAGTAACTAGAAAAGTGGCCTGTTCGCAATTTAACATCATGGTTTTCAAAAAATTCATACTACTTCTTTATCCAATTTATTTCCAGACACTTTCGCAACTGCAATTTTGCTCGGTGAACAATTACCCAATAGTTGGACGGAGCAATTTCCAGTTCCTTACACACTTCCTCGGTGGGCATATCCTCTATATACTTCATGGTAAACGCAGTATTTTGCGCTGCCGTTAATTTTTCCTTACATTTTTCCAACACCATCATAAACTCTTCCGATTCCAAAGGTTGCGAGTAATCTATGCCCCAGTCTTTAGGCATTGCATCCGCTTTCCATTGGCCATGCTCGTCAAAATAATAATCGCGATCCACGACCTGTTGATTCAATTCCCGGGTTTGATGTTTGGCTTTGCTACGGTAATAATCAATGATTTTGTTCTTCAAGATAGTATGCAGCCAAGTTTTCTCAGAACTGTCGCCCCGAAAATTTTTCTGGCTTTTGAGCGCTGAAAGAAAAGTATCCTGCACCAAATCCTGCGCCACTTCTTTATTTGAAACCCGGTAATAGGCCCAGCCATAAAGGCCGTCGGCGTATAGCTTCACCCAAGAATGGATAGTGAGGTTCGGGTCTTGGGGATTTTCCATGAGGGATTGTTCGCCGACGAAAATACCATTTAGGAGGGAAAATTGCAGCTATAAAACTCCCGGATAGAATTTGAGTGAGATGGTTTGTTTTTATATTTTGCAGTCAAATGGGCTACCTCCTCCATCTTGTCAATTCGTTTGATGAAAATGAATTGATGCAATTCTGCAATCTGGAATTGGAAGGCAAAGAGCATATCGTGCGAAACGAATATGCAAGTCACCAACACAACGAAAAATTCGACGAGTCTGCACTTCGTTCTAAATTGGGGTTAACCAAAACTCACTTGGATAAAATAAACTCTATCCTTCTTGACAAAGTGCTGACGCATATAGCAGGAGCAAGTCTGAATGACAAATTTGAATTTCTGGCAGGCAAACAATTGTATCCGCTCATTTTGCACAAACTGAAACTGGGGGAGAAAAAACTGAAGCAGGAGAAAAACATAAAGAGCTTAAAAGAATTTTATGTCATCGCTTCTCGAATGACTATGCTTTTTAATTACAATGATTTTCCTGTAAAGCAAATGACTTATTACTGCCGGTCGTACAAGAATTTGTTAGCTAAAGAAGAGGTGTCAGCTCGCTATCGGATGTCGGCGAAATGTGAAGAGTTGTTGATTCATTATTACCATGCGCGTAAGGACGGGACAAAGAAAAAGGATGCTTCGCTGAAAAGATTGTTGAAGTTGGAGCAAGAGGTCAAAGACAAAAAAATGTATGAGACAGAACACGCAATCTATATTGGGATCAGCGGATATTACGAGTCCGTAAACTGGGAGAAAGGCTTGTATTATTTGAAAAAGGCAGAGGCGGCTGCCCAAAAAGTTTACGATAAAATCCATGACCGCGACAAGGTATTTTTGATCTCCATGATAGCGCAGCACCTCATTGAATTCAGCAGGTATCAGGATGGCGTAGATAAGTATAAGGAGCTATTTCAAGAGTTTCCGGTTCTGGCCGGAGTGCGCCTGTATCATCCCTATCAATACGTATTTGCTCTGTTGATTGTAAAGGACTTGAAAGGCGCTGAGGTCATCTTGAGAAAATATATTGAGCCGTTCCTAAAAAATGAAAATGCTCGACACCTTCATTTCAATATCCTCCGCCTCTACGCCATCTATCATTTGCTGAATAAGGATATTGAAAAAGCGGGGCGATGCCTGCAACAGATTTTGCAATTCGGGAAAGAGAATTTTACTCCGCTTGGCGATTTGCTTTTTCGCCTTGTCCATAATGTGTATTGTGTCCAAAAGGGGGACTATGTGCTGGCAGCAGATGTGTTTAGGAAGAACATGAAATATATTGACTCCAAACTACAAATACAAGAGTTTACTGTATATAAAAAGATATTTCTTGCCCTTGGTAAAGTGATTCGTTTCAAAAGCAAGGCCGATTCTAGTAAGAAGACTTCCCTATTAAATAATATGGAAGTGGGAGAAGGCCGGGAGCGCCTTTACATGGATTTAATCAGACTTCAGCTATAAAAATAACCCCAACCCCTTATCCTTTTTAGTAAGAATTAACCTCTTTTGGGGATGGCTTTACCTTGCATCATAGTTTCATTTGTCGTCTAAATATTTTATAAACCTAAAACCACAAACATGAAAACAAAACTTACCCTCTCGATAGTGCTCTTTGCGCTATTCTTTTTTCAAACCAATGCCCAATGGTCTTTGGTATCTTCTGGTGTTAGTCAAAACCTTATCAGCGTTGCCTTTTCTGGTAACAAAGGTCTGATAGGGGGCAATAGTGGCAAAATTCTTCACTCCAGCGATGCCGGAATTACTTGGGATGATTCGAGTTATTATAATTACGACCCGATTTATGGCGTCGCTTATTCCTCTTCCTCGGTGGCGGTGGCGGGTACTGCATATAAATTCTATACCAGCACCAATAGCGGCAACACTTTCGCTGGGCCCTATTCACTCTCAGGATTCAACACCTTCCGCGACATTACATTTGCAAATGGCACCAATGGATATGCCATTGATGATTTTTGCAAATTAGCCACTAGCACCGATGGCGGTCAAAACTGGACTACCGGTGGAAACCCTTGCGGCAACCTAAGCGAAATGAGGGACATTGATTTCCCCACTGCTACCGTGGGATACATGTGCGGCCACAATGGAAATGTTTTCAAAACGATAGACGGGGGAACCCTCTGGACACACGTCACAGTTTCGAGCGTAACCTCTGTGAATTATAAAGCCATACAGTTTTTAGATGCCAACACAGGCTTTATCGCGGGTAAAACCACAAGCGGGCAGGACACTATGGTTTTTAAAAAGACTACCGATGGTGGCACTTCATGGACCAACATGAAACAAGGATTGATTGATGCGGGCTGTCCATATAATGCAGACATTCCGTCGTTCTCTTTTTTAAACCAGAATGACGGCTATTTGGCGAACGAAAATAAAATTTACAAGACCACAGACGGCGGCACTACTTGGACGCTCGATTTCACCTCCACTTTTGGTGGTGGCTCTTCAACTTTCACCAAAATTCTGGCTTCATCCAATGTGGTGATGGCAGTGGGCGGTCAGGGTTTAGCGGCAAGATTAGGATTGGGCAGCGTAGGAATCAATGAAGTAAACGCCCCACAACAAATCAAGGTCTATCCGAATCCTTCTACCCAAACCATTACCCTCGGTACCTTCCTCGTGAAGAACGAAAATGCCTTTGTATCTATTAAAGATATAAGCGGAAAAATCGTGAAGGCCGAAAAACTCACGACCAACGAAATAGATATTGCACGGCTCGGCAAAGGAATTTATTTCGGAACTTTGACAGGTAACAAAGACAGCAAATACACTTTCCGTTTTGTGAAGGAGTAGCCCGAATAAGTCTTTATCATGAGAAGCGGAAGTGGTGAAAACTGCTTCCGCTTTTTTCGGGACACTGATTTCCCTACCTCTTTTCTTTAAACTGATATAAAGCACTTTGAATAAATCCAGAACCAAAATTCGCTAGACCAGCATCTGTGTACATCAAACACACGACTTGATGCTGACAGATAAAATCTTTCATATCATGCTTATTCGCGGTATGCCCGTTTTTTGAAACAAAATCGTTGAAATAATACCAGAAATTCACTTCACTGAAAACTTGGGGTGCTAAGGACATATACATCTCCCAGTAATAACTGTCGGCAATGGTCAGGCTCGCCATCTGGTCTTTATCTTTCCAATTAACGGAGTAGTGTGGGTAGGCAAGCGTATCCTTGAAAAGTGGGAAAATTAAATTCAATCCATCACCGGCATCATAGTCGCGCTTCATTGGTGTGAAACGGACTTGGATCGAATCCAACTTTAAGTCAGGTAAATCTTTTCCGGTTTTTCCTTCCACGTAATGAACCAATGAATCAAAAGCAAGCATATCGCCATAATAGCTCCAATGGACACCACCCTTCGGGAATAAACGGTAACGGGAAGTATCCTTCATAGCCATAAACCAAGCTTTGCAATCCACATAGTTTATCCCTGCTTTTTGGCATGTAGAAATATAAGCAGAGTAATTAGTGTTGGGTTGTTTTGGTTTCACTGCCCTGTTGGGAATGAACTCTGGATAAAAAGAACCTTTTCCAGGAGCAAAAAAGGTGAACATAAAGATTCCTCTGACCGAAAGACTATCCTGCAATTCTTTCAAATCGCGCACATTCTGGACAATTTTTTCCTCTCCAATAAAGCTGGTTCCAAAATATTCATCAATGTAATGTTGCTCATAGAGGTAATTCTCCTTACCAATAATGACATTATTGCTAGATGCTAATTTGAATGCCCAGTACTTCAACTGATTGTGAAGCCGCACAAAATCAGGTCGGAAACCAAAACAACTGCTTAAGTATTCATCTTTTTTATCGGCATAGTCACGGGTGAACCATATTTTAAAATCAAAATTGACATTGTCCGGCAAGGTATAGGCCCCCTTCAGTGCTCCACCCTTGAAAATATGGAGATTGTCCTGAACGATGGGTGCCCAGAGCAAAATTAAAAACGTTGCCAGCAGCCAGCTTTTGAATTTATTTTGCTTCATCAGAACCGGAAATAAATAAATGGATTAAATCCCTTGGAAGCCAAAAAGCTGATGTTCAGGATTAAAAGTAATAACATCAGGAAGCCCCATATTCCCGCTTGTTTATTGGTGTAAACATCTCGGTAAAACAGTGCCGACAGTTTTTTGCCGAGAGAACTGAGACCAATAAAACTGAAAATTGCTGCGAGCGCCAAATAGAAAGTAAGGTCGGGAGAAATCTCCACAGGAGCTAACTGGTTTGGAATAAACATGGAATGCAGAAAAGCTCTGGCTCCGCTAAATGTTTCAGCGCGGAAAAACACCCATCCAACCAAAACAATGAAAAACGTAATCAAAGCCCGAATTGGATTCCAGATTCGTTCATACATTTTTAATAAAAAACCTCTTTCCATCACTAACCAACATCCGTGATAAGCACCCCAGATGACAAAGTTCCAAGACGCGCCATGCCATAAACCGGAGGCAAGAAACACCAACCAGAGATTGAAATAGAGCCTCCACTTTGAATTGACCCGGTTTCCGCCCAGCGGGATGTATAGATAATTCCGCATCCAGTTGCCGAGCGAAATATGCCAGCGCCGCCAAAAATCGGTGATAGAATTCGAGGTGTATGGATGATTGAAATTTTCGAGAATATTAAAGCCCATCATCTTCATCAGCCCTATCGCCATATCTGAATAACCGGAGAAATCAAAATAAATCTGAAAGGTGTAGCAAAGAATACCAAGCCAAGCAGACGTAGTAGATAGTTGACTTGGGTTGCTTTGAAAAATGGTATCCGCGAATCCCGCCACCGAATTTGCAATAATCACTTTTTTGCTCAAGCCTAATATGAACCGGTACAGACCCGCCAGTTTATTGTCAATCCCGTCGCTGGAAAACCGGTCGGTAATCTGGTCAGCGATGTCGTGATAACGGACGATAGGACCGGCGATTAGCTTTGGAAACATGATGATGTATAGCTGATAATTCCAAAACTTTTTCAGTGGTGTATGAACTCCGCGATAAACATCTACTACATAAGTCAACGATTCAAAAGTGAAAAAGGAAATGCCGATGGGCAAAGCAATTTTCTCCCACAGAACGCTTTCGGTTCCGGCTATGTGCAGCAGCACATTCAGATTGTCAATGAGGAAAAAGGAATACTTGAAATAGAACAGCAACCCCAGATTCATGCAGACAGAAATAGTCAGCAACAGTCTCCGGTTCCGCTTGCGTTTGGACTGGTGCATCCATTTCACCAAATGAAAATCGAGAAAGGTAACACCGAGAATGACAAAAATGAACAGCGGAGCCCCCCAGCTATAAAACACAATGCTGCCCAAAAGGACAAGGAAGTTTTTGAACTTTACATCGGCAATAAAATACATGGCGAGAAAAACAGGCAGAAAGTAGAGTAAGAAAGTGATACTGCTGAAAACCATGTATGTCTTATCCTATCGTGATACCGGAGGCGGAAAACTTTGCCAATGTTACAATTATTTTGAAAACGGCTTTTACAGCTATTTCAGACATCCTGAAAATCAATTTCATTCCATCACCAACCTCCTCATCGCGTTTCTTTGGTATAAAAAAATGGACTGAACCCAGTTTAGGCAATCAAGGCATGAAATACAATCGCTCTAAGGGCGCGATAACAGCGTTTGCAGATACGCTGGTAGCCGAATAAAAGATAAAAAAGCCCCGCCCGATAATATCGGAACGGGGCTTTGAGTTTAATAAACTACAAAAGTCTTAAAGACTTTTGTAGTTTGGAAACACGAGCAGATGCTCGCGCCAGCGGGTGGCTTTGGGGCTGGCTTTTAGCTTTGACAACTTTTAAAAAGTTGTCAAAGCTGTTAGTTGAGTGCTGAATTAATTCAACACTCAACATTCCAAACTCAGCATTTTTAAATACTCACTATCACATCATCGCTTACCAAACCTACTTCTGCATCATTAATGATATAGAAAGCATGGTAGCGAGTGTTGTTGGTGACCTCTGCGGTGTCAATATATGGACTGGCGGTGTCGCGCGCCAAAAAGCTGAAAGCCGGATTGTCGGGCGGCGACATTTTATAAATATTGATGCCGTCGAAATAACCTTTTAGGTCAAAATCAATTTGATAGCCTGTTGGCACCTTGCTCACCTTCAAGATAGGTTTTGAATTGGGCACGTCCACCGTGTGTTCATCGCCCACAATGCCTATATTTTGACCGATAGAGTTGGTATAGGCCGCATGAGTTTTACCGCGCTTGACGATGGGGCGAATCACCTTCAGGCCATTATTTATTTTGGTGGTAGCCGCATCCACCGCCGCTTCTTTGGCGGTGATGGCCGCTTCAATTTCGTTCACCCCGTCCACAACGTCTTGTGCGGCGGTTTGAATACTGCTCACCTCGGCACCATCCAGACCGATGGTTGGGCCATCAATCGGAATTTTGTTTTTCAGGTTGGTTGCCCAAGCTGTTTTGTCGCCGTTCTTGGACGGTACATAGTCCTTTCTTTTTGCCATGATTTTTGATTTTTAAGGTTAATGAATAGAATTGATTGATTTTAACAAAAAAATGGGGCGTTTGAGGCTTTTAAGTCCGCCATTGGCTGTGTCATTGGCGCCAATGACTGAGTCAGGGGCGCCAATGACTGAGCCAAGTGCGCCAATGACTGAGTCAGGGACACCAATGACTGCGCCAAGTGCGCCAATGACTGAGTCAGGGACGCCAATGACTGCGTCAAGTGCGCCAATGGTTGAGCCATTGGTGCCAATGGGACAGCCATTGGTGTGCTTTAGATATTTGGTGGCCTGCTTGACACCGTCGAACAAGCTATGTATGAAATCAACAGATTGTTTGGAAATTGGAAAACGATGGTTTAGGCTCTCCCCATCGCGCGCAAAGGCGAAGGAACCTACGCAGAAATTATCCGCAGATATTGCCGGTGTTTGGGAGGAGAAAGAAAAATTATTGTTCAACGAAAAAACCATTTTGTTCGAATGACTTTCTATAGTCCTTAAACAAAGATATTGGGGCAATTCAAATTTCCAAATAATTTTTTCAAGGAGAACATCTTTTAATCAAAGCTTTCAAAGGGTGGCACCGTTTAAAACCATGCCACCTTTCAGTTCTTTCGCCCCTCTTTTCACATCTCTTTAGAAACTCATTATCTTCTCTAAGTTTCCGTTTGGGCTCATTAGTTTGTCGCTATTTTTATACACATTTTTATTGGGCGGCTAGGTTTTTGGTGGGTCTGGAATCGTTGAAACCCTTTGCTACATTGTGTTTTATACATGTTTTTCTAATTAGTCCAATACAAGAAAAATCAGTAAAATTTTTCTGCTTGTTTATTTGGTAATGTAATCTTCGGTGTGGATATTTGCCACCGAATTTTTACAATAAAATGACAATTCACTTCATGATGAAGTCAGACCAGAATAACCATAACACCCGCCCCTTTTTCTTCGCCTCTTATCTTACGCTGTTTTTCTGTTTAGGAATTTTGTTCGCTTCAGCCGAAGTGGATAAGGCTCAGTGGGCAGAAGGCAAGTCGCTTTTTAAGAGTAATTGTGCTGCCTGCCATAATCCAAAGGCAGACGGAACGGGTCCCGCTTTGGAAGGGGTGACGGCCCGTTGGGAGGCAGCCGGAGAGTTTAAAGGCAAATCGGGAAAGCAGTGGCTATACAGTTGGATTAAGAATTATAATGATGACGTAAGCAGTGGTTATAAGTATGCGGTGGATATGGCCAATAGCCGGCCTGCATCTATGAACTTGTTCAACACTTTGAAGGATGAGGACATTGATAAGATACTCTTATATACGGAGAACCCGGATGCGGGTGGAGGGCCTGTAGCAAGTACAGCGGCCCCTGCTGCCGGAGCCGAGACTGCCAAAAAAGAAGGCCCGAGCGCTACTTTATATATATTCTTGGCTTTCTTGATTGTATTAGTGATTATCCTTGTCAGTGTCACCAACAAACTCGATAAGATAGTAGATGAAAAGAAGGGAATTGTTGCCGTACCCAAAAAGCCGTTTTGGAAAAGTGCGCGGTTCATTACTGCGGTGATATTGGTAGGCATTGTTTACTTAGGCTATATTACAGTGGACGCTACGGTTCGTTTGGGTCGCCAACAAGGCTACCAGCCCGAACAGCCAATTAAGTTTTCACATGCACTGCACGCCGGAACTCATAAAATTGACTGCCAGTATTGTCACAGTACGGCCAATGAGGGGAAACATTCCAATATTCCATCGCTCAATACTTGTATGAATTGTCACAAGAATGTGAGCAAGGGTCCCAAGTATGGTACAGAAGAAATTGCCAAGATTTATGCTGCGGTTGGTTGGGATGCTTATACAAAAGACTATACCAAGCCACAAACACCTATAGAATGGGTGCGTATTCACAATCTACCTGATCATGTTTACTTTAATCACGCCCAGCACGTAAATGTGGGCAAGGTTAAATGTCAAACCTGCCACGGGCCTATAGAAACGATGGAAGAAGTATATCAATATTCTCCGCTCTCTATGGGATGGTGTATTAACTGCCACCGCAACACCGAGGTACAGTTTGCTTCTAATAATTTCTATTCTTCATTTGAAAAGCTTCACAAAGACCTCAAGGATAAGAAGATAGATAAAGTAACCGTTGCGACGGTGGGAGGAACGGAGTGTCAGCGTTGTCACTATTAATAGATTATTTCAAAAGAAAAAAGAAACGGAAATTACAATCTCAATAGAATAAAAAAACATGGCTGAGAAAATATACTGGAAAGGACTTGAAGAGAAGGAGGATACGGAAGGCTTTCGTGCCATCGCAAATAAAGAATTCAGCGAGGAGCTGCCGGTGTTAAATTCGATTGTAGAACCGATTTCAACCGGCAATTCGAATCGTCGTGATTTCCTCAAGATGCTGGGTTTCAGTGTGAGTGCTGCCGTGGTAGCTGCCAGTTGTGAAATGCCGGTGCGCAAATCAATACCTTATGTATGGAGACCAGAAGAAATTGCTCCGGGTATCGCTAATTTTTATGCTACTACTTTTTACCAAGGGGGAGACTATACCGCTGTCATCGTCAAGACCAGAGAAGGCCGTCCGATTAAGATAGAGGGAAGAAATAAGAAACATGCCCGTGTGACCAAGGGCGGAACTAGTGCAAGAACTCAGGCCTCTGTGTTGAGTTTATATGATGGCGCCCGCTATAAAGGTCCGAAAAGTGGAAAAGAGAACATTACTTGGGAAACTGCGGACAAGGAAATAGGAGAGAAGTTAAAGGCCGCCGCCTCTACAGGCAAGGTGGTGCTATTTTCTTCTTCGGTGATTTCGCCTTCTACCAAAGCGGTGATTGCTGATTTTGGGAAATCATTGGGCGACAAATTTGAGCATTTGGTTTACGACGGGGTTTCTTATTCAGGGATGCTTGATGCTAATGAGAAATCATTCGGAAAGCGCTTGATTCCCTCCTACAACTTTGCGAATGCTAAGTTGATAGTAGGTGTAGGAGCTGATTTTCTCGGTACTTGGCTTTCGCCCGTTGAATTTTCTGCGGACTATGCCATCAATCGCCGTGTAGCCAAGGATAGAAAAGAAATGAGTCGGCACATTCAAATTGAATCTGTGCCTACAATTACCGGTTATAAGTCTGATACTAGGATTCCAGTAAGTCCTTCTGACGAACTGTCTGCCTTGGTTGACATATATAATGTCGTAACCGGTAGTGGTTCAGCAAAAAATGAAAAGGTAGGCAAAGCGGCGCAGGAACTGTTGGCTGCGAAAGGTACTTCCTTAGTGGTGAGCGGTTCAAACGATATGAACGCCCAGTTATTGGCGAATGCGATTAACAATGCCTTGGGTAATTATGGAAGCACCATTACCTGGGATCGTCCTTATAATACCAAGCAAGGTTCTGATAAGGCAGTAACTTCTTTAATTTCAGGTTTGAATGACGGAAGTATTAAAGGAGTGCTCTTCTATGAATCGAATCCAGTATTTACTTCATCTGAGAAGGGTTTGGCGGAAGCATTAAAGAAAGCAGATGTCAGTGTTTCCTTTGCCAATCGTTTAGACGAAACCTCCCTAGCTTGCGGATATGTTTGCCCTGACAGTCA
This sequence comes from Bacteroidota bacterium, assembly GCA_016722375.1. NCBI lineage: Bacteria > Pseudomonadati > Bacteroidota > Bacteroidota bacterium. The sequence goes on from JADKJG010000006.1 coordinate 142,804, forward strand.
CTGGTTAGAAAGTTGGAACGATGCCGAACCGAAGGCAGGGATTTTCAATACGGCACAACCGGCTATTTCAAAATTATTCGATACCCGCCAGGTGCAGGAAACATTAATGAGATGGTCTGGCAATGCTGGTTCTTATTATGAATTTATTCAGAAGTATTGGGAGTCTAATATCTATCCGAAGCAGAAAGAATATCCAGCTTTCTGGGCTTTTTGGGACAATGTCGTTGCAGATGGTGAGGTAGAAACGGCTACCACTTCAAGTGCTTCCTTTAACGGGGTTGGTGTGGGCGAAGCAGCAAGTGCCTTAGCCGCAACTTCTTCTTCACTGAATGGGGTACAGGTGAAATTTTACGAATCTATTGCCGTAGGTGATGGATATTGGAGTGATAATCCGTGGTTGCAGGAATTGCCGGATCCGGTTTCTAAGATTACTTGGGACAATTACATCCTTGCCAATCCAAGTTGGATGGTGAAGAATGGGTACAATCTTGATCCGGACTTTAAAGAGAAAAGATACGCTATAGCCAAGTTAACTGCTAATGGGCAGTCCGTAGAGCTTCCCGTAGTGGGTGTTCCGGGAACCCCGGTAGGAACCTTTGGTATCGCCGTAGGATATGGAAGGGAAGCGGTAGCTCACGACGAATTGAAAATAGGAAAAAATGTATTCCAGATGTTTTCTAAGAGCGGTGATAATTTCACCGACATCGCGAAAGCAACGATTGAAAATACTGGTAAATCCACTCAGGTAGCTATTACGCAAACACACTTCAATATTACTTTGAAGGATTTAGGTGGTGTGCATACAAGAAAGGTGGTGAAAGAAACCACCTTGAAGGAATATCAAAAAAATCTGGCTGCCGGAAATGAAGACCGCGCGGAGATTTTGGAGGAGATGGTGACCCTTTATTACAAGCACGATCGCCCGGGCCAACACTGGACTATGGTGGTGGACTTAAATACCTGTACTGGTTGCGGTTCTTGTGTTGTTGCATGTAATGCAGAAAATAATGTTCCGGTAGTTGGAAAAGATGAGGTTCGTCGCAGCCGCGAAATGCACTGGATGCGGATTGACCGTTACTATACCGGAACCGTGGACAACCCGGATGTAGTATTCCAACCCATGCTTTGTCAGCATTGCGATAACGCCCCTTGCGAAAACGTTTGTCCGGTTGCAGCTACGAATCATAGCTCGGAAGGATTGAACCAGATGGCTTATAACCGTTGTATTGGCACTCGTTATTGCGCCAATAACTGTCCTTATAAAGTAAGAAGATTTAACTGGTATGATTATCAACAGGCAGATGCTTTCGATAAGAAGTATCACACCAGCAATGATATGCACGTTGCCTCTGAAACTCTTGGCTTGCATGAACCGCTGACCCGTATGGTGTTGAACCCTGACGTGACCGTTCGTTCAAGAGGAGTCATGGAAAAATGTTCTTTCTGTGTTCAGAGACTTCAATCAGGTAAGTTGGAAGCTAAAAAGGGAAGCCGTCCATTGACCGGACTTGTTTTAGATCCAGACGGAACAGTGAAAGAGTATGGCGACATTCACACAGCGTGTCAAACAGCTTGTCCGACCAACGCTATTACCTTTGGAGATAGAAACAATAAGGAAAGCGAAGTGTCGAAGAAGTTCGCTGATGAAAGAGCATTTGGTGTTATTGAAGAGATTCATACCATGCCGAATGTATTATATCTCACTCAGGTCAGAAATCGTGAAGAAGAAAAGAAGTATGAGGTAATAGATTATTACCACGAAAAAGCATAGGAAGGAAACAGATTATCTTACTAATAGAATTAAGTAATAAAAATGCACGCATACGAATCAGAATTCCGGGAGCCGCTCATTAATGGGATGGACAAGAATTACACCAAGATCACGGATGACTTGGTGGCTCCTACCGAAAGAAATTCAACGCTTTGGTGGATTATGACCTTATTGACCGGTGCCGGTTCCGTTTTCTTTGTATTTTGTTTAGCCTGGACAGTTTGGTTTGGAATAGGTACCTGGGGTTTGAATAAAACTGTGGGCTGGGCATGGGATATTACCAATTTCGTTTGGTGGATTGGTATCGGCCACGCAGGAACCTTAATTTCTGCCATTCTACTTTTGTTTCGTCAGAGATATAGAACCGGAATCAACCGCGCAGCAGAGGCGATGACCATCTTCGCGGTAATTTGTGCAGGGATGTTTCCTATCTTTCACATGGGTCGTGTATGGGATGCTCCTTTCATCTTCCCTATTCCGAATACGAGAGGTCCACTATGGGTGAATTTTAACTCACCACTTCTTTGGGATGTATTTGCTATCTCAACTTACTTTTCTGTCTCTCTACTATTCTGGTACTCTGGACTCATGCCTGATTTCGGCACCATACGTGACCGGGCTAAAGGGAAAGTGAGAAAATGGATATACAATATGCTATCCTTTGGCTGGCAAGGTTCGGCAAAGCAATGGCAACGTTTTGAGTCATTGGCATTGGTGCTCTCAGGTCTGTCAACCCCTCTGGTTCTTTCCGTACATACAATAGTATCTTTTGACTTCGCCACATCGGTTATACCAGGATGGCACACCACCATTTTCCCTCCATACTTTGTGGCTGGAGCTATTTTCTCTGGCTTTGCTATGGTGGAAACCCTGATGCTGATTAGCCGAAAGGTATTTAATCTGGAAGATTACATCACGGTTAACCACATTGAATCTATGAACAAGATTATTGTTCTAACGGGTTCAATAGTCGGTATAGCCTACTTGACTGAGTTATTTATTGCCTGGTATTCTGGATTCTTGTATGAGCAGTTTGCTTTCTACAATCGTATTCTTGGTAAATATTTCTGGGCTTATATGATTATGATGAGTTGTAATGTAATTACTCCTCAGTTCTACTGGTTTAAGAAAATCCGTCGTAACCTGTATATCACCTTCATACTTTCCATCTTCGTAAACATCGGGATGTGGTTTGAGCGGTTCGTCATCATCGTTACCTCTTTGGCTGATGATTATCTTCCTTCTAGTTGGGCCTATTTTTCACCAACTTGGGTGGATATCGGAATTTACACGGGTTCCATCAGCGTATTTTTATTCCTGTTCTTATTGTTCTCCCGCTTCTTCCCAACAATAGCTATCGCCGAAGTGAAAGCTATTTTCAGAATATCATCTGAAGCGGCGAAGGCAGAAAGAGCTAAGAAAGAAGGAGCGCCCCATAGCGGTTTTGTAGGGTTACAAACGGTAGGCCCCTTAGATAAGGATGCTAAAGGATAGTTGATTAAAAAATACATTAGATAAAATGACAAGTAATAAGTTTATCGTATCGCTTTGGGACCATGAAGAAGTTTACCTTCATGCAATTGAGAAAATCCGGGCAAAAGGGATTGAGATTTATGATAGCCTCACGCCATTCCCGGTTCATGGATTGGAAGATGCTTTAGGGTATCAGGAAAGTCGGTTGCATACTGCCGGGTTTTATTTTGGAGCTACGGGAACAATTCTATCGCTGGCATTCATGTCTTGGGTGATGGCCTCTAACTATCCGATTGATTTCGGTGGAAAGCCTAATTGGCCGATACTTTCGTTTATTCCCATCACCTTCGAGATAACTGTATTGTTTTCGGCATGGGGAATGACGCTGACTTATCTAGTAAGAAACAAATTATGGCCCGGAAGAGTTCCCAGAATCTATGACAAGAGGACTACGGATGACCGCTTTGCTTTGGTTTTTGATGCTGAAAAACTTTCAGAATCTGAAATGAATAGTATCAAAGGGCTTTGCCAAATGGAAGGAGCCGTAGAAGTGAGAGACCGCATCTTTGCAGAGAATGAGGCATTATAAAAAAGGAAACAGCAACTCTGAAATGAAAAAATCAATGATAAAATTTATTCCGGTGGTGATGGCAACCTTGATGATTGCATCATGCGGGACTGATTCGCGAAAACCGGGGAAAATATACATGCCGGACATGACTTATTCTAATGCCTATGAAACTTATTCTGCTATGCCGACGGATAGCGGAGCGGGCAGTCAAAGTTCAGCTAGGAAGCCGGTGCCGGGAACTATTCCTTACGGATATATACCCGATGACAATGCTATTAAAACAAACCCATCATTGTTAATGAGCTATGTCATTAAGAATCACTATACCCATGCGACTGCAAATTGGCAAGAGGAGTTTGATCGAGCTGGCAAGGAAATTAGCAACCCCATAGCTTATTCAGATGAGAATCTTGCCGAGGGGAAAAGATTATACAACATAAATTGTACCCCTTGTCATGGTGAAAAGGGGGAAGGTAATGGCCAATTAGTTGAATTGCCCGATGGTAATGATGGGCCTTATACTTCCAGACCTCCTGCCTATACAAGCAGGCTTCCGCAAATTAATGATGGCAACATGTTTTATGTAGTGAGTTATGGAAAAAATATGATGGGTGGATATGGATTTCAACTTTCTGTAAAGGAAAGATGGCAGGTGATTCACTATATCAAAAGCCTAGCGGGTATTAAGGGGGATGGAAGTACCGCTATGATTAATGACACGGCAGATGTGTCAAAGACGAAATAACATTCAGAAACAGTAGATATAAATTAAGACGATGACAGAAACTTTTGAATTTACCAGTAAGCTTAAAAAGAACCTTTTCTATATGATGGGTGCGGGAGTATTGGGTATTCTCCTGCTTTTGATGTACCCCCAAAATAATTTCGCTCGTCTTTGGTCAAATATTCTGGCCAATACATACTACTTTACAGGGATCGGATTATTTGGACTGTTCGTCGTTGCTTCTACCCAATTAGCTTATGGTGGATGGCAGACATTGATGAAAAGAATTTTTCTTTCGCTTTCCGCTTTTACTCGTTATGGAGGATTTGTTTTGGCCATCATTTTAGTTTTGGGCATTTTCGATTTTCACTCTTTGTATGATCATGTAAAGCATATTATGCATACAAGTCCGGTACCCGCTCATTATTCAACCAAGGTGATTTATTTTTCCACTGCTTTTTGGGTGGGTCGTGTTGTATTATATGCAGTGCTGTGGTATGCGTTTTCAATCATCATGGATAATTTCTTTGCTAGAACGGACCAAACAGATCCCAAAGTATATAAAAAATCTAAATTGTTATCAGCTGCGTTTATAGTTGTATTTGCCGTAACAGAGTCTGCCGTAAGTTGGGATATGATTATGAGTCTTGATACTCATTGGTATTCTACTCTTTTTGGATGGTATAATTTTGCGAGCTACGGTTGTGGAGCATGGGCCATGACTATTTTGTTGGTAATTTATCTGAAATCACTGGGGTATTTACAAAGAGTGAACGAGAACCACGTGCATGATTTAGGTAAAATGTTATTTGGCTTTTCCATCTTATGGGCCTACATGTGGTTTGATCAAATCATGTTGCAGTGGTTTGCTAATATGCCTGAAGAAACATCCTTTTGGATCAAGCGTTTCGATGTAGACTTTTTTAAAGGCACTATCTTTTTATCCTTAATCATTAATTTTGTTTTCCCTTTATTTTTTCTAATCAAAAGAGGACCAAAAAGAAATTTCAAAATGATTGGTTTTGGGGCTGCTTTATTAGTTTTTGGTCACTATCTAGATTTTTTCAATTATACTTTCGTTGAGCCAAACTGGAATAAGGAAGAAATGCACCAAGAAGGAGGTTTGAATGAGGAAGCCATGAACAAAAATGAAAAGGTGGTATTTTATGCTGAGGCCGGGCAGAGTGGACATGCGATGAGTGATGCCACTAAACCTACTCAAAATACAGACGCTGTTGTTACCGAAGTGAAAGCCCACGGACATGCAGCGGCTGAAGGCCATATTTCGGAGGAAGCTCCCGAAAAGAATTTTGCAGGAATAGGTATTGGAGAGTTATTGATTTTTGTTGGATTTTTAGGAGTATTTTTGTATCTATTCTTTAAGAATCTCGCGAAGCGCCCGATTATTCCTGAAAATGATCCGTACCTGAAGGAAGGCGAGAAGTTGGTAGTCACTTACGCGTAATTAAAATTGAGTAACAGAAAGCACGAAACGAAATCATCATGGTAGCATTTATAAGTTTTGCAATTATTGTTTTGTTGTTTGTCGTTCTTGTTTTGATAGCAAGAGCGAATGAACTGACGATAGAATTGAAGGAGGGGAAGCGCGACTACATCAACCAGAGTCGTATTAACGGGTATTTAATGCTTGGTTTTTTGATATTGATGCTCGCCGGTTCGGCATACGCATTTAAAGAATTCATGCCTTTAATGCTTCCTAAAGCGGCATCCATTCACGGGGTCAAAACAGATTATTTGTTCAACGTGACCATGTTGATTATCCTAGTTGTATTTGTGTTAACTCATATTGCGCTGTTCTATTTTGCTTATCGCTACAATGAGAGTTTTGGACATGAGGCATACTATTACCCGCATAACAATACGCTGGAAGTAATATGGACTATGGTTCCCGTAGTTGTCCTGACCGGTTTGATTGCAATGGGGATGTATGAGTGGTTTGCTATTTTTAATACTGAAGCACGAGATAAAAATATGATGGTGATAGAGGTGACGGGCAAACAGTTTAACTGGATGATACGTTATTCAGGAAAGGACGGAAAGTTTGGCGAGCGCATTATTGATACAGAGCATGTTTCTCCAACGAACGAATTGGGAATTAACTGGAAAGACCCCAAAAGCCACGATGACTTTATGGCGGATAAATTGTATCTAGTAAAAAACAAACCCGTATTGATGAAGCTGGGTGCTCAGGATGTAATTCATAGTTTTTTTCTACCGCATTTTCGCGTTAAGATGGACTGTGTTCCGGGCATTCCGACGGAGTTTTATTTTGTTCCCACGATGACTACAGAGGAGATGCGCGAATACTTGAGCCATGAGCCTTGGTGGCAGACCATCAACCCTGAAACAGGTCAACCTCGCTGGCAAACGTTCAAATATGAATTAGCCTGCGCAGAACTTTGCGGCAAATCACACTTTGGTATGCAGCGTGATGTGGAAGTAGTGAGCCAAGCGGATTATGATATTTGGTTTAATAAACAGACCTCCATATATGATGCGACAGTGAAAACAGCCATGATAAAAGAAGAGGAGAACCCGACACAACTTTCAGCAACTGAGGAAAATGAAGGTAAGAAACCGCAAGCGATGCTTGCCAAGTAAATAGTTTAAGGAACATAATTCAAAGAAATATGGAAACAGCTCATACAGTAGAACATGCCGATGCGCAAAAGATTCATGGTCATGAGGAACATCACCATGAGGAAACCTTTCTGACGAAATACATCTTCAGTCAGGATCATAAAATGATCAGCAAACAATTTCTGATTACCGGGATGTTCTGGGCTATTATCGGAGGGTTGCTGTCCATTCTTTTCCGTCTTCAGTTGGGATGGCCAAACGAAACCTTCCCGATTCTCGAAACGTTCCTGGGCAAGTGGGCAGAAGGAGGAAAAATTAGTCAGGAGTTTTATTATGCCTTGGTCACGATGCACGGAACCATTCTGGTATTCTTTGTATTGACCGGGGGACTGAGCGGAACCTTTGCCAACCTCTTAATTCCTTATCAGATAGGCGCAAGAGATATGGCCTCTCCCTTTGTCAATATGCTTTCATACTGGTTCTTCTTTACTGCCGGGGCTGTGATGCTTTTCTCTTTCTTTATTCAGACCGGTCCTGCTTCTGGTGGATGGACAGCTTACCCACCATTGAATGGTTTGAGAGACACGGGGGTAAACCTCGGTTCAGGTCTGGGCTTTGATTTATGGATTTTAGGAATGGCCTTGTTTATTGTTTCTTCTTTGCTTGGCGCCTTAAATTATATCACCACGGTGCTGAACATGAGAACCAAAGGAATGTCCATGACAAAACTGCCTCTCCCTATTTGGGCGCTGCTGTTCACTGCTATTGTCGGAGTGCTTTCGTTCCCCGCATTGTTGGCTGGGGTGGTCTTGCTTGAATTTGACCGTCTGTTAGACACCAGTTTCTATCTGAATAACATTATTATCAATGGAAACCTGTTGGCTTACAAAGGTGGATCGCCAATTTTATTCCAACATTTATTCTGGTTCCTTGGTCACCCAGAGGTGTATATTATCATCCTCCCGGCCATGGGTATTGTGTCCGAAATACTTTCGGTTCATGCGCGCAAGCCAATTTTTGGATACAAGGCGATGATCATTTCTTTGCTTGCTATCCTGATATTATCCTTTGTGGTATGGGCGCACCACATGTTTGTTACCGGGATGAATCCAAACCTAGGGGCTATATTTACTTTATTCACCCTGCTGATAGCTATTCCATCTGCTATTAAAGTATTCAATTGGCTGGGTACATTATGGAAGGGGAAAATAAGACTTGTTTCTGCGAGTTTATTTGCCATCGGATTTGTATCTATGTTTATCTCCGGTGGTTTAACTGGGATTATTTTAGGAAACTCAGCTATTGATATACAGTTGCATGACACGATGTTTGTAGTTGCACACTTCCATATTGTGATGGGCATCGCCGCTTTCTTTGGAATGTTTGCGGGAGTTTATCATTGGTTTCCTCGTCTTTTTGGCAGGATGATGAATGAAACATTGGGTCAAATCCACTTTTACATTACCTTGATAGGTGCTTATTTAATTTTCTTCCCCATGCACTTTATGACCAGTGTTCCAAGAAGATATTATACCTACGCCAATTTTGAAACTTTCAATAATTTTAACCACCTCGCTGAATTCATGAGCATGGTGGCTATCATTGTTTATCTGGCGCAATTTCTTTTCCTGATAAATTTCTTCTATAGCATTTTCAAGGGAACAAAGTTGGAAGGAGAATATGCAAATCCTTGGGGTGCCAACACGTTAGAGTGGACGGCTCCGGTGGAAAGATTGCATGGCAACTGGCCGGGCGATATTCCTACGGTGCATCGTTGGCCTTATGATTACAGTTTTGCGGGTAAAGAAACCAATATGCAGACTGAGCCTTACAAAGAAGGTGAAGATCCGAATCTTTAATTGTTGAGCTAAATAATTATGTCTAAAGTAGCTTCTATAGAAACGAACCTTTTCCAACTGGTACTCCAGAAGGTAAAGGACTATGCCATGCTGTCTAAATTCCGCCTCAGTTTTCTGGTGGTTTTCTCGGCGGTGATAGGCTTTGTTTTTGGAATGAATTCTCCTTATGCCATCACGCAGATTTTGTGGTTGGCCTTGGGGGGTATTTTGGTGACTGGTGCTTCGAACGCGATTAACCAAATCATAGAGCGAGATATAGATAAGTTGATGACTCGTACGATGAACAGGCCACTTCCGGCAGAGCGTATGGGTATTATGGAAGCCATTCTTGCCGCCGGTATCATGGGGATTTCGGGCATCTTGATTTTGACATGGTTTTTTAACCCCATTGCCGGAGTCCTTTCTGCGATCTCGCTATTGAGTTATGCTTTTGTTTATACTCCTTTGAAAAGGGTTTCATCCGTAGCAGTATTTGTCGGGGCTATTCCCGGTGCGTTGCCTCCCATGATTGGATATGTTTGCGCTACCGGAAGTATTGATTTTATCGCCATCATATTATTCAGCATTCAATTTCTTTGGCAGTTTCCTCATTTCTGGGCGATTGCTTGGGTCCAGTTTGATGATTACAAAAAGGCGGGCATTATGTTGTTGCCTTCTGCTAGTGGCAAAACCAGAATGAGCATCATTCACAACATTATTTACTGCACGGTTCTTTTAATCGTCAGTATGATTCCCTATTTTTTAAATATGGTGAACTGGGTGGGGAGTTTATTTATTTTGGGGGCGGGCGTGGTGTTTCTTTGGATGTCCTTTAATCATTTTCTCAAAAGAGATGACCGGGCAGCTAAAATCTTGATGTTTGGTTCCTTTTTGTATTTGCCTGTAGTGCAATTGGCTTTAATATTCGGAAAAATCTGATGGAGGTAACCTTGAACGAAAAAGATATTCTTAAGGCAAAGACAGAATACACCGGAGTTCATCCGTTGAAATTCGCTTTGTGGATAGCTATGGCTTCTATGTCTATGTTTTTTGCAGCGTTTACCAGTGCATTTATTGTGAAGAAAGGAGATTTCAGAGTATGGGAGAACTTTACTTTACCGACTGTTTTTCTTTACAGCACTCTGGTTATTGTTTTACTCAGCATCACTATTCATGCTTCCTTGATTTGCTATCGAAAGGCAAAATTTCCTTTGTTCAGAACGCTTTTGTTTTCTTCATTTCTTTTAGGGTGCCTCTTTCTCTTTTTGCAGATAGAAGGCTGGAGGGTATTGATGCAAATGGGCTTGCCTTTGACTGGCAATCTTTCCGGTTCTTTTCTTTACCTTATTACTTCCATGCATGGATTGCATATCGTGGGTGGACTGGTTGCTACGCTTTTGTTTTTCATTTTTGCTATTCGCGCCCGCCAGGAATACTATTTATGAACTGCGCGATATTATCAACCCCAAAAGACTGCTTCACCTAGAACTATTGGTGAGCTACTGGCATTATGTAGATGCCGTATGGGTTTATCTCTACATCTTTTTTTACATTAACTACCGATAATTAAAGAATCAAATTATGGCAGAAGCAGTTTTACATCGCAGCGGCGATACAGAAAAGGAACTTTGGAGCGGAGGACATTCGCCCTTCAAGGCGGGGTATGGAAAGGTGATGATGTGGTATTTCCTCATCTCAGACACCTTCACCTTTGGTTCCTTCTTGGTTGCTTATGCAGCATTACGATTTACTCAAGCAGATATCTGGCCTAATCCGGCCGAGGTGTTTGCCTCTATACCCGTCCCTTCGTTGGCGGCTATTTTAGAGAAAGTGGGAATCAACCCTGAAAACTTGCCTTTGGTTTTCGTCAGTTTCATGACTTTCTTGCTGATCCTCAGTTCCTACACCATGGTACGTGCGGTGCAGGAAGGATACAGGATGAATAAATATGGCGTAGTGAAATTCCTGATTCCTACTATACTTTGCGGGATATTATTCCTCGTCTGCCAATATTATGAGTGGACCCATTTGATTCACAGCGGCATGACCGTTACGACTGCTTCACCGATAACCAAGGTTACTAACTTCGGGCAGTTGTTCTTTGTGATTACCGGATTCCACGGATTGCACGTTACCGGTGGAGTGATTCTGAATACTTGGCTGGCTGTGTCCACCATGAATGGAAGGTTTGAAAAGATAGGACATTATGAAATGGTGGAGAAACTAGGACTATACTGGCACTTCGTTGACTTAGTATGGGTGTATGTTTTCCTTTGCTTCTATCTACTTTAATCTAAATTATTTAATACTAACTTCTAAATACTTAGCTCATGAATTTCGACGAACCGGTACAAGGACACCTACATTGGACAGAAGGAGAATATAAGGACAGCAGAAAAGAGGTGCTGAAGACCATCCTTATTCTATCCGCCGTTACGGTGGTAGAGGTGGGCATCGCTATTAGTTATGACACTTTTGCGCAGGACGGAGGCAAATTCAGATGGGTGATTAACCTGCTGATGGCGGTATTTTCGATTGTGAAAGTAGTCTATATCATGGGTGTCTTTATGCACTTGAAACACGAAAAGAAGTGGTTTATAATCACCGTATTATCACCTTTCATGTTTCTTGTTTGGGCAATTATCGCCTTTTCGATGGAAGGTGCCAGTTGGCAGTACATGCGCACCTGGATGAATATGTTCTAAACAAAGTCTCTCTGCCTTATTTCTTTAAGGCGTAAAAATCTGAAAGCCGGGCATGCCCGGCTTTTCTTTTTTCAAAAAAAATTTAGAAATTTGGGCATAGAAACCGCCGTGACAGGCAGTTCATCACAAACCATTTTTATCGCTTAGAGAACTAAAACACTTTCGGCATGAACCAACCTACATCACCATCCGATTTCCTGAATCGCTACAACCGTTTCGTGATTCCCAATCTTCATAACCCTGAACTATGCAACGTCGCCTCCATCGAAAATTATTTTGACGAGGACCGGCGCGTGCTTAGCGCAGCGATGAAAATCCATACCGGTTTAACGATGGAAGAATACATGCCCCGTTTGCGCATCTGGACGGCGGGAAGTATCCTTCGCCGCGAGGAAAGCAAAACTATTTGTCAGGTGCGTCAAGCTGTCGGTATGCGCGACGAAGATCATTTCACTAAATGTTTTAAACGAGAATACATCATTACTCCGGCTGTTTATCGCGCGATGTATTTAGAACAGATGGAATACCAGCGCTATATCCTACGGTTCGGGATATGGAGCCAAATCTGCCCTGAATGTGGCTATCGGCACCACTTGTGAGTCGGGGTAGTGCCTATCTATATTTGTATCCATAAAATCTAGAAACTATGGCAAGCAATGCAGAAACCGGACATACGCTCAACATCTTCAACTTCAAAAAACTTCATGACAAATGCGACAGCTTCGGGCCTACCTACCAACCGGGCAATCCCAATATCACTGTTGCAAATTTGTTCTCCCTTTGGTCGGCAGCCGACGGGCAGAACAATAATATGAATGGGATATTGGCCAACTCTAAAGTACCGATTAACCAAAGAGTGCAGGCTTTTGAACCCTTGAATAAAATCGTAACCAACTCATTCAACTATCTTAAATCAGCCAGTGGCGATAAAGAACTGATTAAGGATTGTAAAGGTTATGCAGATAAAATAAGAGGCTCCAGAGTGAAAAAACCGGTGGTCGTTCTGCTTCCTCCTGACGATCCGGCAAATCCAAATCCCGACTGGGTGAGCAACAGCCATTTGAGCTATGTTCAAAGGATAACAAATTTCAAAATTTATATTGACCTGTTGGCTACCAGCCCCGAATACACACCGAACGAAGCTACTATTACGATTGCCAACCTCAATCCGCTGTATGATTCGCTGAAAGCCATGAACGATAATATCGAAGCAACGGTCATAGCCCCTTTGGAGGCCGCGAGAAACGGAAGAAACCATTTGCTTTATGACAAGGATACGGGGCTGATTGATATTTCGCTCAAAGTAAAGGACTATGTAAAAAGTTTATTTGGTTCATCGGCAGATGAAACAAAACAAGTAGTGAAAATGAAACTGGTCCGCTTCAAATAATTAGCCATCGCGCCTGCTGCATTTTTTTCTCCATGAAAGCCCCGTCTCTAGAAAGTCGGGGCTTTTTGTTGGAATTGGGTAGCACTTAGAACCAATAAGATGGCTTATCGCAAAAAGTTGATAGCATATCCTTGCATCTTGATGGCATATCTATGGATGTTGATGCGATTTCGCACGATGCTGAGAGGATTTCGATGGATGCTGATGTGATTTTGATGAATCGTGGAGCGATTTTGAACAACGCTGAAGGCTTTTTGCGCAATCGTGATGCATTTTTGCACCATCGTGATGCGATTTTGAAGGATGCTGATGCGATTTTGCACTATCGTGGAGCGATTTTGATGAATCGTGAAGGCTTTTTGAACAATCGTGATGCGATTTTGCATCGTCGTAGTGACAAAATGCGAAAGAAGACCTCTTCGGAAAATGAAAAGTAAGTCGGTGGGCAAAAGCCTAAATATCATTTTTTGTCAGTAACCCAACCCGATGCTGAAGCATGGGCTTAACAAATGCCAAACAGCGGGGACTTTAGGCCTGAAAGGTACTTTTTGAAGAAGTTTAATGAACTCAAACGGCTGAATCTTTAATCTGCCACTCACTCACGAGACGCGAGCGTGTGCGAAGTTACCTCTCTTTCTGCTTCACGTGCTTCGTGTTCAAAACGGTTATCGCGATAGCCATGCAAAAGCGACTCCCAGAGATAGAGAATAATAAAACGAAAGAAACCATATCGTCGAAACTGCTCAATGTGCTTCAGTTCATGGCGCAGCCAGGTTGAATTGGCAAGAAAAGATTGTTTATCTGTATTGTGTAGGTGAATAGTTCGACCTATAACGATGGCAAGCTGCGTCGCTTTCAATTTGCGCGCTGCCAACCGAGCAATGAAACTGTTTTCTTTGATGATATAAGTAGGAATCACGGGATTAAAAGTACATCAGTTTTCATCATTTTTTTCTGTAAAAAATAATTTCTCTGATTTGGAATCTGGTTTTAGCTCCCACTGTGCGTAGCCTATTTGCTTACGACCTAGCAAGGCTTGCAGCTTATAGCTGAAAAGGCATAGTCTATGCTAAGTGAAGAAATCAAGAGCAATGCAGGCGTTTTATTTCAGGCTTTCCAAATACATCTTCTCGACCTGTGTTCTCGCCCAAGGTGTTTTGCGCAAAAAAGTGAGACTTGATTTTATGCTCGGGTCTAGATTAAAGCATCGGATGTTTATCTGTGCGCCCATTTCTTCCCAACCATATTGCGCCACCAAATGATTGAGTATCTGTTCGAGCGTGATGCCGTGTAAAGGATTATTAGCCTGCGGATTTTTCATTTTTCTTTTTCTTCTTGCCTTTTTCTTTAGTAAAAAGGTCTTTAGTGTATTGTTCGTATAGCTCAAACAAAAACTCCATACGCTTGGCTTCGGTGAGGAAGGCTTGGGGGCGATAAGCAAGGTCAACGGCTTTGTCTAATTCATTGTGGGCTTTGACTAAAGCCGGAGGCATGGTGAGCGGGTCGTATAAATCGGCGAGGCTGCTGTTTGGGAAAAGCAATCGTGCATCTAATACTTTCTGTGCGGCGGCTTCGATGGCTTTGGTTTGTTTGTCGGTAGGGTTGAGGGGCCAGGGATAGTTGTTGTAAACGATGTCTTTGGAATATCGAAAATCACTCTTTAAGCGACCGCAAACTGTTTTTACCCAAGCCATGTGCATCACTGACATTAAGACTCCAAAGTGATATAAATTGGCACTTGGCACGATGTGACAACTGTTACTTGCAATCGATTTTTTAGTAAAGAATCCCATTGGGATGTACATCCTATTTTCAGAGGAAGTGCTAGGAATAAGAATATATGTGGTTGGCTGATTTCTATCTCTAAATAAAGCTGGAGTAGCCGCAAATTTTTGTGTTGAAGGCGCAACACTGGCAAGGCGAAACTTTCGTACCGCATCTACGCGCTTGAGAACTTCAGGCATAGATTTTAGTTCGTGTGGCTCCACATTTTCTAGCCATAAACACCAACGGTTTTCTCCATTTAAAAATTCATAAGCAGAAATTAATGGCTTAATATATTTTGCTGCTTTAGGTTCTTTTAAAAGAAATTCATTCTTCTCCTCGTCTGACAAAAGAAGATTGCCACCATCTAAGGGCATATTTCCGAAACTCATTCCGGGGACTTTGCAAATTGGATTTGACTTTTTATCAACCAATAAACTTTTCGCATCCACCAGATATGGGTTAATGTTCTTTGCAATTATTTCATGCGGTTCACCTTTTATATCATCATACTCAAAAAGTCTTTTTAGGGGTGTGTCAAAATTTGCAAAACCAATTATTACGCAGTAAACAGCTGCATTTCCTTTTGCCTCATTACTCCATTTGAACGTGCGATGAGCGAAATGAATTTTGATATTGTATTTATTCAACAACTGCCCCCACAAAATGCTGGTCTGCTCTCCCTGAACAATTGAGTTGGTAGAAACGAAAGCTGCTTTTATGTTTTTACCTTGTATGTATTTAGCCGCTTTAAAATACCAACCAGTTACGTAATCTAAAACACCACTGCCGGATATGTTTTCTGCTTCATTTACAACATCCGCACGATGTTCTGCTGTCATTAATTTTGAGCCGATGAAAGGAGGATTGCCAAGAATGTAATTGAATGTAGTGTCGGGTGTTATTGTCGAAAACTCATCTACAATTTTATAGTGCTCCACTACGAGTTTCACCTTACCATATTTGAGCGATGGTTCTTTTACCTGATGTCTTACAATAATTTCAGCATCTCTGGCATCAATTTCTATAGTATTCTCCTCGGTCAACAAACTGTTCCAATCTATTTGTAGTGCATTGCCCTGAACGATTTTTGCTGATTTCACCAATGGAATTCTAAAAAGCTTTTCGCCGGTTTCCATGCTGCAAAGCATATTCATTTGATGGTCAATCAGCCACATGGCTACTTCGGCAATGCGGGAAGGAAATTCCTCATATTCAATGCCATAAAACTTGTCAACGTTCACTTTGAAGAATAGCGATACATCCAAAAATTCCATTTGATGAATCCGCAGGTTGAGTTTTTGCAGCGTTTGAATAATCTTCAATTCAAGCAGTCGAAGTTCTCTGTAAGTAATAATTAAGAAGTTGCCGCAGCCACAGGCAGGGTCCAAAAAACGGAGCGAAGCAATCTTATTATGTAGGTGTGTGAGTTTGGTAGGGTCATGATTCACCTTTTCAAACTCCGCCCAAAGTTCATCAAGAAAAAGGGGCTTGATGAGTTTGAGGATGTTCTTTTCGCTGGTGTAGTGCGCCCCAAGGTTGCGCCGCTCTTTGGGGTTCATCACGCTTTGGAACATGGAGCCGAAAATGGCGGGTGATATTTTACTCCAGTCCAGATAGCAACAATCGAGCAGTGCCTGCCGCATCTTGCTATCGAAACTTGCCATAGGCAAAGCTTCTTCAAACAGTTTGCCATTGACGTAAGGAAAATCGGCGAGTTGTTCGTCGAGGTTTTTGAAGCGCTGTTCGCGCGGGGTGTTGAGCACCTGAAAAAGCTCTTGCAATTTGGAGGCCAGATCGCTTCCGTCTTCGTTAGTGCGTTGTTCTAAGAAATCCTGAAACTGTTGTTTGTTGAAAATGGTGGTGTCTTCGGCAAAAAGGCAAAAGAGCAGTCGAACGAGATAAACTTCTAAGGGATGACCTTCGTAACCTATTTCTTTTAACCGGTCGTGGAGTTTGCCCATCAGTTCGGCGGCCTTGATGTTGGCGGGGTCTTGCTCTTTGAAAATACGTTTTTGATAACCGGCTATGAAATGAAAATGCTGCACATTCTTTACCAGGTTTTTCAGCACAAACTCCACCGTGGTTCCTTCTTCCAAATCTTTGAGGCGGAAGGTTTGAAAATCGCAGGTGAGAATGTATTTGGGGAATTCGTGTTGCTTTAATCCATAAGTATAGTCAGCGGCCTGTACGTAGGCATCATCGAGGTTTTTGCCGAGGCTTTTCATCTCAATGAGCATCGTGCCTTTCCAAAGCAGGTCAATGTATCCGTCTTTGGCGTCGAGCTTTTTTATGCGGTGTTCAAAGGTGCCCACCTTTCTGCGCGACACGCCGAACACTTCAAAGAATGCATCCACAAAAGGTTTAGCATCGGCTTCTTCGCTGCTCGTTCCTTCCCACTCTTTCGAGAATTTGAGGGCGCGGTCTTTTATTTCGTTCCAACTGAGTGCCATAGGGTCTTTCGATGGATTAAAAATAAGATTGTAAAATGAAAAGCATTCCTGAGCTGTTGGATTCCTTAAAAGGAAAGAGGCAACAATTAAGGTGCTGATTTGAAAGCGGCTGCCTTTACGGTTCTACACACCCTGTCATATTTATGCTACACTCTACAAGTTTTAGATTGTATCATACATGGCATAATGAAAAAATGTTGAAAACTTTAGGTTGTCTAAACTGCTCCTTTGCAGGCTATTATGTGAATAATTGTGAATGAAAGAAGGCTATTGTATATATCTTCATTTTCTTGGCACAATAATGGATGAATATTTGTGCAGCACTGGATAATTGCCTGTATGTGGAAATCAAAACGAAACAAATTTTCCCTACTAGCGTTTATTTGAAGTATAGATTGTTTTAAACCAAAATCACCAAATGAAAACAGACACAAGTATGAATCTGATGTTAGTGGTGTTTTGTTTGATACTAATTGGTTTTGTTCTTTTCAATAGCCGCATGAGTAATATGATGGACAAGAAGCAAGCGGAACTGGAGCAGAGAACAGAAACGAAGTAGTTCAGGACGAGATACACTAACACTTTGCAATAGACGCATTGCAATGCAGGCCAAATTATCGGATGAAGAGAAACAAAAGTTGAATGGCTATGCCGGTTAGATTATTTGGCTTTGCCCCAAGAGGTAGCTACTTCGACGGCTTTCTTCCAATCGGCGTATAGTTTTTCTTTTTCTACTGGTTTCATTTTCGGTTTAAATACCTTTTCAACTTTCCAATGCTTCAGAATATCAGGCATTTTATAAAAGTCAACGGCCAACCCGGCAAGGAACGCGGCACCAAGTGCTGTGGTTTCTGTAATCTTTGGTCGTTCAACAGGCACTCCGAGAATATCACTTTGAAATTGCATCAAAAAGTTGTTGGTGCTGGCTCCTCCATCTACCCGAATAGATTTTAATTTGATACCGGAATCTTGCTGCATAGCGGTCAGAACATCCCGAGTCTGATAAGCTAAAGATTCTAAAGTGGCACGAACCAAATGAGCTTTGGTGGTGCCGCGCGTCAAACCGAGTATGGTTCCTTTGACGTTCATATCCCAGTAAGGAGCGCCAAGTCCTGCAAACGCGGGAACCACATATACTCCGCCTGAATCAGGCACGCTATTCGCGAGGTACTCCGATTCGGCCGCGGTCTCAATTATTTTTAGTCCATCGCGAAGCCACTGCACTGCCGCACCGGCAATGAACACACTTCCTTCAAGTGCATATTCTACCTTCCCATTGATTCCCCACGCAATGGTGGTGATCAGCCCATGCTTGGATTTCACCATTTTATGCCCGGTGTTCATCAATAAAAAGCAACCGGTGCCATAGGTGTTCTTTGCCATACCGGCACCAATACATGTTTGTCCAAAAAGTGCGGATTGTTGGTCACCGGCAATTCCTGCAATGGGGATTTCAGCATCGAAGATGCCTCGGTGCGTGAACCCAAAGAATCCGCTGGAGTTCATAACCGCAGGTAACATCAGTGGAGAAATGCCAAAAGTCTTTAAGAGCTTTTCATCCCATTTCAAGGTCTTGATATTAAACAACATGGTGCGCGATGCATTGCTATAGTCGGTGAGATGTTTGGTGCCATCCGTTAATTTCCACAGTAGCCAACTATCAATCGTTCCGAAAATCAAATCGTTGTTTTCTGCTTTTTTGGCAGCGCCTTTCACATTATCCAGTATCCATCTGATTTTGGTGGCGGAGAAATAGGAGTCGAGCACCAAGCCGGTTGAGTCGTGAATGTATTGCTCTAAATCTTTTTTCTTTTTCAACTTTTCGCACATCTCTGCCGTCCGGTTATCCTGCCATACGATGGCATTATAAACAGGAATACCTGTATGCCGGTCCCATACCACCGTGGTTTCGCGCTGGTTGGTGATGCCGATACCAGATATTTGCGATGCCTTGATGCCGGCATTGCTCATAGCTTCTTTGGCTGTGAAGATTTGCGTATTCCATATTTCACCCGGATCATGTTCTACCCAGCCGGGCTTTGGAAAGATTTGAGAAAACTCTTTCTGCGCCCTGCTGACGATGTTTCCCTGTTTATCAAAAATAATAGAGCGTGAACTCGTGGTGCCTTGGTCTAAGGCTAAAATATACTTCAGGTGATCTGCCATAGGTTGAAATATTGACGGATTAAGAATATTTTAGCAACTAATATAGAAAGAACCACATACGGTTATGTATATTTTGTAAACATTCTTCTGTTTTTGTTATATCCTTGCTGATTACCTGTCGGCTAAGGTTAGGACCAAATGAGGCTGGATAGGGTACAAAATGGTTTATAAGTAAAATGTTATGAAGAAGGGAAGGCAGTTAAAACTGATAGAAGTAAAAAGTGAAGTAGGAGCGGGAACCCGAGGATCCAGCCTAGGAGTAGATGCTGTGAAAATTGCGGCGCTAGATTATAGGAGTGATTTTTTCAAAACACATCGCAGCACAAATATCCCGGATGACAATGCTGCATTGCATGGACAGATTGAAAGCCGCTATGCCAAGAGAATCAGAAGTGTTATCAAGATGTATGAAAGGGTAGGAGCTGCCATTCGGGACTCATTAAAAGACGGCAAATTTCCCATTATCATTTCCGGCGATCATTCTACTGCCGGAGGAAGTATTGCGGGTATCAAAATGGCCTATCCGGATTCTAGACTGGGAGTGATTTGGATTGATGCACATGCGGACTTACATTCTCCTTATACCTCTCCTTCCGGGAATCTTCATGGAATGCCCTTGGCAACCGCTTTGGCAGAAGACAATATTGAAAACAAGGTGAATAATCTGGATTTTGAAACCATTGAACTTTGGGAGCGCTTGAAAAATGTAGGCGACATCAGCCCTAAGGTGGAATATGCAGATTTGCTTTTTATGACGCTGCGCGATTATGAGGAACAAGAGGGATATTTAATTAAGCAACATCGCGTTAAAAACTTTACCACTTCTGAAATCAAAAAAACAGGCGTGACCAAGACTTGTCGTGAAGCCTTGAAATATCTTTCCGGCTGCGATAAGATTTATATTTCCTTTGATGTAGATGCCCTTGATCCAACCATATCTAGAGGCACCGGGACTCCGGTGAAAGGCGGCATCAACGAGCGGGAAGCAGCGGATATCATTTTGGAATTGGTTCAGAACGAGCGGGTTTGTTGTTTGGAGTTTACAGAAATCAATCCCACATTAGACAGCGAAAATGTAATGGCAGAAACGGTATTTGAAATTCTCCAGAAAGTAGCAAGGCAAATCCAAATTATTTAATACCGATAGAAATCTTTAATGACTAATTTGATTCCTCGGGCATTCGCTTGCCCTTATGAATCTGCTCTGATATAGCTTGCTCACTTAGCTAACTTTGTATGCCTCAACAAAAACATTATACACTTCTTTGTTTGGGCGATTCTTATACGATTGGAGAATCGGTGGAGGAACGAGAACGTTTTTCTGAGCAAGCATTAGATATACTGAAATCGAAAGGAATTAAATTTGAAAAGCCTAAAATAATCGCCCGCACCGGATGGACGACCGATGAATTATCTTTAGCAATTCAAGAGGAGAAGTTGGAAAGTCATTACGACTTCGTGACGTTATTGATTGGAGTCAATAATCAATATCGAGGACAAGATTTGGAAAGCTATAGGCAAGAGTTTGCAACACTGCTCCAAACCGCAATCAGGTTTGCCGGAAGAAATAAGAATCATGTGATCGTTCTTTCGATACCCGATTGGGGAGTGACTCCTTTTGTTTCTCAAGATGCGAAGAAGCGAAGTAGTGAGGCCATAAGTAGAGAGATTGATGCTTTTAATAAAATAAATCATGAAGAGGCGGAAGGTGTCGGAGCGCATTATATTGATATCACCTCTATTTCAAGACAAGTGCCAAAAGATCCAGGTTTGGTAGCAAGCGACGGCTTGCACCCTTCCGGTAGAATGTATTCGGGCTGGGCAAAGTTGTTGGCTGAAAAATTTTATTCGTTAATAAGAGGTTAAACTTCCCCAAGATAACTTTGCGATATTCTTCTTTTTATATTTTTACAGCAGTATGTCTGAATACATAGTTAGTGCCCGTAAATACCGCCCCATCCGTTTCAGTGAAATGGTAGGTCAGGAGCAAGTAGCCACCACGCTGAAGAATGCAATCAAAACGAACCACCTAGCCCACTCCTTCCTTTTCTGTGGGCCACGAGGGGTAGGTAAAACTACTGCGGCGCGTATTTTGGCCAAAACGATTAATTGCGAAAACATTCAATCAGATTTTGAAGCCTGTGGCAAATGCGAGTCTTGTGTTTCTTTCGCGCAGAACGCCTCTTTTAATATTCATGAACTGGATGCCGCGTCTAATAATTCGGTAGAAGACATGCGGTCTTTGGTGGATCAGGTGCGCTTTCCTCCGCAAAGCGGGAAGTATAAAATCTACATCATTGATGAGGTTCACATGCTCTCTCCAAGTGCATTCAATGCGTTTCTGAAAACATTAGAGGAACCGCCGTCCTATTGTAAGTTTATTTTAGCAACGACTGAAAAGCATAAAATTCTCCCCACAATTCTTTCTCGATGTCAGATTTTTGACTTTAAGCGAATCGGGGTAGATACAATCGTCGCCCACCTGAAGAACATTTGCCAAGCAGAGAAAATAGAAGCAGAAGAAGATGCGCTGCACATCATTGCTCAAAAGGCCGACGGCGGAATGCGCGACGCGCTGTCTATGTTCGATCGCCTTTCAAGTTTTGCGGGAGGGAAGCTGACCTATGCAGCGATTCTTGATAATCTGAATGTGCTTGATTACGATTACTTTTTCAAAGTAACCGATGCCTTGCTGATTGAAAATCTCACCTTGACACTAATTCTGTTTGATGAAATTTTGAAAAAAGGATTTGAAGGAGATGATTTCATTCTTGGCTTGTGTGAACATTTCCGCAACATTCTGTTCTGCAAAGATGCCGATACGCTTAAAATTATGGAGGTGAGCGAAAACCTGAAACAGCGCTATGCTTTGCAGTCCTCACTGGCTTCTCCTGATTTTCTTGTTAACTGTCTTTCTTTGGGCAATCAATCCGACGTTCAGTATAAAACGTCTAAGAATAAAAGGCTGACTGTAGAATTGACACTCATTAAAATGTGTTATGTCAATTCGGTGGTGAACGATACCGACGACGGTAAAAAAAAACTAAAGCAGGATAGCAAAGAGACTCCCATACTGAAGCACAATCCCACTGAAAAAGTAATTCCGGTTCCGGAAGAGAAATTGGTCATGGTGGAGGAGCCTAAAGAGATAGCGTCTAATCCTCCGGTACACACTCCTAATCCCAAGCCTTCGGCTGCTATCACTAAGACCAAAAAGGTTCTGACATTGGATTCTCTAAAAGATTTAGAGGATGCGGCTGCTGCAACCACACTGACTAATCAGGATGTTTCTGAAAACTATGCCGACGAAATACTGATTCTTAATGAAGAGAATGTTCTAAAACTTTGGGACGACTATGCTGCCCGAATTCCTGAAGAGAAAAAAGGATTGAGAATTAGTTTTGCAAACTTTAAACCTTTGGTAGATAGTGCTTTGCCGAATCGCTTGCACCTGAAAGTGAAAAGCGAAATTCAGAAATCACAGTTCGACGACTTACGTCTGGGTATTCAAAGTTTTATTTCTTCAAGGTTGGGGGTGGAAATTGATTTGGTGATAGAGGCTGATAAAGAATTAATAACCAATGCGAAGCCTTACACTCCCAAAGAAAAGTTTGAACGCATGGCCGAGAAGAATCCCAACGTAAAAAAGATGGTGCAACTGTTCGGGCTGGAGTTAGACTACAACAATTAATATTTACTCATCAAAATCAAATACATGAAAACCAGATTGCTATTTATTTCCCTGTTTATCTCGTTGTCGCTTTGCTCTAATGCGCAACAAGCGGTAAAGATTACAAACAAAGCGCCCATTCAACAGACGTTAGTTCAACCTATTCAACTGAGTGGGAAGATTGAACCATATCTGAAAGATACCATTGCCAATGATCCATTGAACGTTAAGATATATACCCTTCGCAATGGGCTGAAGGTTTTTATTTCGGTGAACAAAGATGCCCCACGAATTCAAACTTATATCGCCGTCAAAGCTGGTTCTAAATTTGATCCACCACAGACAACCGGCTTGGCACATTATCTGGAACACATGATGTTCAAAGGTTCGCATGATTTCGGCACCAAAGACTGGAGTAAGGAAAAGCCTGTGCTTGATTCTATCTCAGCCTATTTTGAGTATCATAAGATCGAAAAAGATGAAGCAAAGAAAAAAGTGCTTTATGCCAAGATAGATTCCTTTAGCTATGAGGCCTCCAAATGGGCTATCCCAAATGAATATGACAAGATGGCTACCTCGATTGGTGCACAGGGAACCAATGCGTTCACTTCTACAGACATGACGGTCTATACCAACGATGTTCCATCCAATGGGTTGGAAAAATTTCTGATGCTGGAGGGGAACAAATTCAAAACCTGTGTGCTTAGGATTTTTCATACAGAATTAGAAACTGTGTATGAGGAGTTTAACCGGAATCAGGATAACGACCGGGTCTGGAGCGACCATAATGTAAACAATGCATTACTGCCGAACCATCCTTATGGCACGCAGACAACTATCGGAGAAGGAGAACACCTCAAGAATCCTTCCATGATAAACATCTACAACTACTTCAATACTTACTATCGTCCGAACAATGTGGCGATCATTTTGGCCGGTGATTTAGATCCGGAGGCTACGATGAATATGATTGAAAAATATTTTGGCGACTGGCAGCCGGCTATTATCCCGCAGTTTGTTGTTAAGCCGGCTCCCGAATTAACGGCTCCGGTTTACAGAGAATACAAAGGTCCCCAGCCAGAGCATGTATATATTGGTTATTTATTTGGCGGGGCAAACTCCAAGGATGCCCTGATGGTAAAAATTGTGGACATGGTGTTGGCCAACGGACAAGCAGGTTTGATTGACCTTGATCTGGTGCAACAACAAAAAACACTTTCTGCCGGTTGTTATCCAGATGAAAATACCGATTATACGTTTCATAAATTTTATGGCGAACCTAAACAGGGGCAAAGCCTAGAGGAAGTAAAAGATTTGCTGCTTGCAGAAATTGAAAAGGTGAAGAAGGGAGAGTTTGGAGATTGGATACTTCCTGCCATTATTCAAAACCTGAAACTGGAACGGATGAAAGTTGCAGAAAGCAATCAGGGAAGAGCGGGAGCACTGATGGGTGCTTTTGTACACAACGTAGATTGGAAAGACTGGGTGAATGAAATTGATGAACTCTCTAAAATTACCAAAGCTGATGTGGTGAAGTTTGCGAACGATCGTTATCGGAATAATTATGTGGTTTCGTACAAACGTCAGGGAGAAGCAACGGTACACAAAGTAGAGAAGCCTACCATTACCGCTGTGGTGATGAATAAGGAAGATGTTTCCGGTTTCAAGAGAAGGTTTGATGATATGCCCCAGCCTTCTTTAACTCCTAAGTTTATTGACTTTAATAAAGATATTACTCATCTTAAAATGGGTAATGGCGAGGTGACTTTTGATTACATCAAGAACGATGTAAATAAAACCTTCAAGATGAGCTACATTTTCGATATGGGAACCGACCATATCAAGGATTTAGGACTGGCGATTGACTACCTGGAATATCTCGGTACAGATAAATATACTTCGGAGGACTTGAAGAAGGAGTTCTACAAACTTGGGCTCACCTTTGGGGTTAATTCTGGTCGCGACCGGGTGTATGTTTCGCTTTCGGGTTTGGAAGATAATCTGGAGAAAGGAGTGGAGCTATTCGAACACATCCTGTTCAATGTGAAAGCCGACAAAGGTGTGTATGAAGAAATGGTGATGGACGAGATGCAGCAACGAATGAATGCGAAGAAAAATAAAGGGGCAATCCTCCAGGGAGGCATGGTGAATTATGCCAAATACGGCGCATTCAATCCTTATAACAATGTAATGAGTGAGGCAGAGTTGAAAAATGAAGAGGTCAATAAACTTGTTGCCTTGATTAAGTCCTTGAGCGGATATAAGCATAAGATTTTCTATTATGGCAACAGGAATGCGAACAATGCACTATCGGTCGTTAGTAAGTACCACAAAACACAAAACCCTTTGAAAGCATATCCCGATAAAAAATCCTATCCGGAGTTGGCTATTGATCAAACCAAAGTGTATGTCTGCTACTATCCCATGAAGCAAGCCGAAATCATGATGATTGGAAAGGATGGAATATTCAATAAAGACTTGTATCCGTATATCTATTTGTATAATGACTATTATGGTTCAGGTCTTTCCTCCATTATGTTTCAGGAGATTCGGGAGAAGATGGCATTGGCCTATTCGGTTTATAGCGGTTACGGTGTGCCCCAATATCCGAACGAATCACATTATCTTACTTCTTATGTTGGAACACAGGCCGATAAAATGAAAACGGCTTTGTTCGAAATGAACAAATTGCTCAACGATATGCCGGAAGTTCCTCAGCAATTTGAAGGGGCACGCGCCAGCGTGGTGAAGACATTGGAAAGCGATTGGGTTACCCGTTCTGATATGTATTGGGCTTATGACCGGGCGCTGAAACGCGGAATGAATTACGACGTTCGAAAGACGATATATGATAAAGCTAAAACGCTTAACCTCCCCGACATTCGCCAGTTCTTCAACGAACACGTGAAGGGAAAGAAATATACCTACCTCGTTATCGGTAAAAAGGAAGATTTGGACATGAACGTCCTGAAAGGAATTGGACCGGTTCAGGAATTGAGCCTCGAACAGTTGTTCGGATATTAATCAACGAAAAGCCTGCTGTTTTCTTTTCAAAGGAAAACAGCAGGCTTTTGCATTAGCATTCCCCGCTTCTTTATTCGTCTTATTGATTCCGAAAAATCAGGATTATCAGTTTCGGGGAGGAGGATAGGTTTTCCGCAGACTTAATTATATATCACCACCGTTGGGAATAGCTATCCCAGACTTGGGACATAGGTTCCCACCGTTGGAAATAGCTGTCCCAGTCTTTGGATATAGTTTCCTATCGTTGGGAAAGGGGTTCCAAATCTTAGGATACGGTCTCCCACCGTTGGGAAAGGGCTTGCCAGCATTTTTATATAGGTTCCCACCGTTGGGAATAGCTGTCCCAGACTTGGGATATGGTCTCCTACCGTTGGGAAAGGGGTTCCGAATCTTAGGATACGGTCTCCCACCGTTGAGAAAGGGCTTGCCAGCATTTTCATATAGGTTCCCAACATTGGGAATAGCTATCCCAGACTTAGGATATGGTCTCCCAACGTTGGGAAGGACATCCTCAGACTTAGCAGGTGGTTTCCTTATATCATAAGGCGTTCTTCTAACCTTGGGAGATAGGTACTACCGGTCAGGAATGTTCCACTTTGCATTTTGGTTTTATATAATGCACCTTGGAAGATTGCCACGGCATTTTTTCTTTATATTTTTTCGAAAAAGCCTCGTAAAGGCAAACTGTTTGATTAAAACGCTACCCAAGCGGATCGGATAGAAGAGGCTGACCTTATTATTTAGCCCAATCTGAAGTGAAAAATAGCCTTAAAAATCCATCCAGCAGAAGTGGATTTCCTCTTTGGCATCATGAAACAAGCAATAAATAATCTTTATGGAAACTTTGGCAGCTACTTTTGTTTCCAGCACAATAAAAAATCTACATTTGCGCCCGCAAAATGCGTACCGAACAAAAAATAAAGTTGTTGCACACTGCTGCCGAGTTATTCAAGAAACACGGAGTCAAGGCCCTTTCGATGGATGATGTTGCCCGTGCTATGGGGATGAGCAAAAAAACTATTTATGCTCTGGTCTATGACAAGGCGGATCTCGTGAAACAGTCTTTGGAATTATATTTAGAAGCGGAGCGGGTGCAGATGGAAAGTATTCTGGGTTCTTCAGAGAACTCGATAGATGAATTGATCAAATTGGCTGACTATTTCTCTAATCAGGTACTTGATTTCACGAGTTCGGCCTTGGTGGATATACATAAGCACTATCCCGACGCTTGGGATATTTATTCAGACCATCGCTATAACTTTATGCTGAAAAGTATTTTGCGAAACATAGAGAACGGAGTGAAGCAGGGCGTTTATCGCGCCAACTTGAATTCGGAGATTATTTCTAAAATTTATATCGCCGGAGTAGATATTCTCGGCAACCAACGCTTGTTTCCAGCCAAGGAGTATGTGTTCTTGCATATTTATAAAGAATACATTAACTACCATTTGCGCGGAATCGTTTCTGAAAAAGGATTGAGACTTCTGGAGCAGCACAATATATTCAAGAATTGAACGTCTGAAAAAGAGCCAAATGAAAAAAGTTTTATTTCTATCAATGCTGTTGGCTGTATCGGCCCTCCAAGCTCAGGATAGTGGACCCCGAAGTTTTACATTAAAGGAAGCCGTTGATTATGCCATTGAGAATAACAATGCAGTAAAAAACGCGCGCATTGACGAGCAAAAATCGAAAGCGCGCAACTGGGAAATTCTTACTATGGGCTTGCCTCAGGTAACAGGAAATGTGGACTACACGTACTATTTCAAAACACCGATTGTTCCGGCTTTCAATCGATTTTTTTCAGATACAACCGGCGCTTCTGCTCGAGTGCTCAGTTATCAAGCCAAGCAGGACACGAATATCCGCAACATTCTTTATCAAAGCGCGCTAGACAGTAAAAATCAACAGATTTCGTTTGTATTGCCTAATACTCTATCGGCAGGTTTGCAATTAAGCCAATTGATTTTTGATGCGCGCTATCTCATCGGTGTAAAGGCCACCAAAGATTTAATGAAAACCAGCCGTTTGTCCCGCGAAATGAGTGAGCAGGAAATTCGTTATTCGGTTGCGAAGGCATACTATCAGGCGGAGGCAGCTCAGGAGTCAATGAGTTTGCTAGGGGAGAATCTGAAGGTGATAGAAAAACTATGGAGCGATACGAAAGCGGTGTTCGCACAAGGCTTAATTGAGGAAATGGATGTGGATCGTTTAGAATTGGCAAAGGCTAATCTGGAAAGCCAAATCAACATTCAAAACCAGATGGCAGAGGTGGGCTTGGCAAATTTGAAATTTCAAATGGGTATGCCGCTTGGTGAAGTCATTGTTTTGAAGGAGCGATTAAATGAACTGAAAGATCAGGCAGGCCTGCCGGTAGAAAATAAATTTGATCCCTCTGCACGAATTGAATATGATTTATTGCAGACGGCCATCAAATTGAATGGCTATGATGTGAAACAGAAGCAAAGCGGATACGCTCCTTATATGACTGGCTTTTTGAACTATGCTTGGACCGCTCAGACTGAAACCTTTGGCGATATATTTAAGCGCGATAGTCAAAGTTACCCGGATGGCTCCACCAAGAAAGTCAGCCCTTGGTATTCGCAGGGACTGTTCGGTGTCAGCCTAAAGGTGCCCATCTTTGATTCGGGTATGAAGCACGCACAAATCAAACAGGCGAAGTTGGAGCAACAGAAGACTAAAAACGATCTGGATAATTTCAAGAATGCTTCCTTACTGCAATATTCAGCGGCGCAGTCCACCTTCAATGCCGCCCTCTCAGATGAAGTGAACAGCAAAAGGACCTTAGACCTGAGCAAGAAAATCTATGGTAAAAACCAGATCAAATTCACCGAGGGGGTAGGTTCCAGTTTTGAATTGTCGCAGGCACAACAGGAGTTCACCACTAATCAGTTGAAATACATTCAAAGCATCATGAACCTCTTGAATGCCAAAGCTGATTTAGACAAATCCTTAGGAATTAAATAATTCACCAAAATCAAATACGAATGACCATGCAAAAGCGCAACATTCTTTTTTTTCTCGTACCGGTTCTTCTTTTTACCGCTTGCAGAAATACCGAAGAGAAGGACCTTGCTTCTAAGAAAAAGCAGTTGGCAGAATATAAGTCTAATTTGAAAGAATTGACGGCTAATATCGAAACACTGGAAAAGCAGATTTCTAAAATGGATACAGCGTTCCTGATCGAGAAAAAGTCGAAGCGCGTTACGGTAGAAGAACTGAAAAAGCAGGATTTTAAGCACTATATCGAAGTGCAAGGTGTTGTGGATGCTGAGGAGAATATCACCGCGCTGAATCAGCAACCCGGTATTGTTTCTGCTATCTATGTTAAAGTAGGCGACCGGGTTAGTAAGGGACAGTTGCTTGGTATTACACAAACTACCGCGGCAATAGAAGATCAGTTGAAGTCAGCTCAGGCGCAAACGTCGCTCGCTGTCACTGCGTTTGAAAAGCAGAAGAACCTTTGGGAACAAAAGATAGGGAGCGAGATTCAATTCCTTCAAGCAAAAACACAAAAGGAAGCTGCTGAAAGAGGAGTGGACGGACTGAAGAAACAACTGGAAATGACCAAGATTATCGCTCCTATTAATGGAACAGTTGATGCGGTGAACTTGCGCGTGGGCGACATGGCGGCTCCTAGCCAGTTGATGCCGGGCATCCGCATCATTAATAATGAAAGCCTGAAGGTGAAAGCTAAACTAGCCGACAGTGACTTTGGTAAAATTCGTCAGGGCGACAAAGTAGAAATCGAATTTCCTGACATTAACAAAACGGTAGAGGCCAGTGTTCATTATGTTTCTAAAACTATTGACCCTCGTTCCCGAACTTTCGGCGTGGAAATAAAGCTTCCAAACGATCAAAACGAATATGCCGCCAACATGATTGCCAAATTAAAAATCAATGATGTAGTGATGAAAGATGTATTGATTATTCCTTCCAATGTCATTCAGCGTTCTTCAGAAGGCGAATATATTTTGGCTGCCCAAACGGAAAACGGTATTAAAAGAGCATACAAGAAATCAGTAGTTCCCGGCTTGAGTTATAACGGAAGAACTGTGGTGACCAAAGGAATGGAAGAGGGAAATCAAATTATCACTTTTGGTTACAGTGAAGTGGTGGATGGACAGAAAATTGACTATTAAGAGAAAGGTGGAACTGTTTCCCTTTTTCACGAAAAGATAAATCATGAATACCGAACGTTTAAAAGAACTCAAATTCACCAGTTGGTGTATTGACAATGCTACCAGCATTTATGTATTCACCCTGATTATTGTCTTTTCCGGATTCTCTATATATCAAAGTCTGCCTAAGGAATTGTTCCCCGATGTGGTGGTGCCAACTATTTCGATCGTGACGATATATCCCGGTGCTACGCCGGAGGATATTGAAACACTCATCACGAAGCCGATTGAAAAGCAGGTTAAAGGATTGAACGGCGTGAAGAAGGTGACGAGCAATTCTCTTTCCGATGTTTCGATTATGACGGTCGAGTTTGGTACGAGTCTTGATCCGGTTGTATGTAAACAACGGGTAACCGATGCGGTGGCGAAAGGGAAAAAAGACTTGCCGAACGACTTGAAGAATGATCCGCAGATTCAGGAGTTTGACATCAATGAGTTGCCGATTATGAACATTAATCTCGCCGGCGATTTTCCACTCGATCAGATTAAGAAGTATGCTAAAGACTTGAAAGACCGCATTGAAAGCATGAAGGAAATTACCCGCGTGGATATTGTGGGTGGAGTGGATCGTGAAATACAGGTGAACGTGGACATGTATAAAATGACTGCGGCCGGGATTACCTTTATGGATATTGAGAATGCCATTCAGCGCGAAAACCTGAACATATCGGGTGGTGAGGTGCGCGTAGATGACCTGCGACGCAACTTGCGCGTAACCGGTCAGTTCAAGCAGCCCAAGGAACTGGAGAATATTGTCATTCGTTCATTTACCGGCACTACGGTTTTTCTAAAGGACATTGCTTCTGTAGAAGACTGGTATGCCGAGAAGCAAGACTTTGCGCAGCTCGACCACAAACCGGTGGTCACTTTGAATGTGGTGAAGCGCAGTGGTGAAAACTTGATCAATGCCACCGATCAGATTTATACGATTCTCGACGATTATCAGGCGAACAAATTTCCACAGGGTCTTCATGTCAAAGTGACCGGCGATACTTCAGAAAATACCCGCGACCAATTGCACGAGTTGTTGAACACTGTGATTCTCGGTTTTATTTTTGTGGTATTCATTCTCATGTTTTTCATGGGCTTCAGCAATGCCTTCTTTGTGGGTCTTTCTGTTCCGCTCGCCACGCTCGCGGCTTTCCTCTTCATGCCTAGTTTGGGGATGACGATGAATGTAATGGTACTCTTCTCTTTACTATTGGCTCTTGGAATTGTCGTGGATGATGCTATTGTGGTAATTGAAAATACTCACCGGATTTATAACCGTTACGACCTCTCTATTCAAAAGTCGGCGAAGTATGCCGCCGGTGAAGTATTCATTCCGGTTTTGGCGGGAACACTCACTACCCTTGCCCCATTCTTCCCGCTGCTTTTCTGGCCCGGCATTGTCGGTAAGTTCATGAGGAATCTGCCTGTCACACTCATTATCACCCTAGGCGCATCTCTCTTCGTAGCTTTCGTTATGAATCCGGTATTTGCCGTTTCGTTTATGTCTAAGGACGACCACGACAGTAAGCCCAAGTTGAAAGATTATACTAAGGGCTTCGTATTCTTTGGTGTGATAGCCATCATTGCTTATATCACCAAACATTTCGGGGTCGGCAATTTTGCTTTGTTATTCCTCCTCCTTATTTTGTTTTACCATTTTGTATTGCGTCACGCCATCACCGCATGGCAAACTAAGTTGTGGCCGAAGGTTATGAGAGCTTACCGTAAAATGCTTCGTGTTTTCATCAAGGGCTATCGTCCGCTTTGGGTTCCGCTGGGCGCTTTTGCTTTGTTGATTCTAAGTTGGATGGTGTATCTCTCCACCAAACCGCAGATTGAATTTTTCCCTAGCGGCAACCCCAACTTTGTTTACGTCTATTGCAAACTTCCGATGGGTACCGATGCGAATGTTACCGATTCTGTCACCCGCTTGATTGAACAGCGTGTTTACAAGGTAATCGGTGAAGACAATCCAGATGTCACTTCGGTTATCTCTAATGTAGGACTTGGAGCCGGCGATCCTCAAAATCCAGATAAAGTAGCGACTCCGAACAAGAGCAAGGTAACTGTTGCCTTTAAGAAATATGCCCAACGCCAAAAGCCCAATACATCTGTTTGGCTTAATAAAATTCGTGAAGAGTTCAAGAGCGGTGTATCCGGTGCCGAGATCTCTGTAGAAAAGGAAAGTCATGGCCCGCCGGTGGGGAAACCTATAAACATCGAAATCATCGGCGATGATTTTGCCGAGTTGCAAAAGCTTTCTAATAAGCTCAAAGGTGAAATTGATAAAGAAGGAATTGAAGGTATTGCTGAATTGAAAAGTGATCTGCAAATCAGTAAACCTGAAATCATTATTGATCTTGATAAAGAAAAGATGCAGCGCGAAGGCATCTCGCTGGGCCAGGTAGGGGGTGAACTGCGCACCGCCCTCTTCGGTAAAGAGGCTTCTAAGTTTCGCGACAAGAGCGAAGACGCTCCTATCCAGCTTCGCCTCCGTGCCGAAGACCGCCGCCACTTAGAACAACTCCTGAATATCAATATATCCTACATGGATATGAGCATCGGCCAATTCCGCCAAGTGCCGCTCTCTTCCATTGCCACCACGCGATATGACAACTCTATCAGCGTCATCAATCGTAAAAATCAGCACCGCCTCGTCACGCTTTCTTCCGATGTCACCGACGACCACAGCGCCAACGAAATCATTCCCCAGATTGAACTTATCATCGCCAACATGGATGTCCCCGAGGGTTATGACATCAAAATGACGGGCGAACAAGAACAACAAAAAGAAACTTCTGACTTTCTCGGCACTGCCTTCCTTGGTGCTCTTGGCCTTATGTTCCTTATACTCGTTATCCAATTCAATTCTGTCATCAAGCCGCTCATCATTTTTACCACCGTTCTCTTTTCTCTTATCGGTATTGCCGTGGGCTTTTCCATCACGCACATGAAGCTTTCCATCGTTATGTCCGGTGTCGGCTTGTTCGCGCTAGCAGGTATCGTGATACGAAATGGAATCCTTCTCATTGAATTTATTGACGAAATGCGTGAGCGCGGATCGGATGTAGAAGAAGCAGTAGTCGAAGGCGGTGCCACCCGTATGACCCCGGTCATTCTCACCGCTGCCGCTGCTATCCTAGGTTTAATACCGCTTGCTGTAGGGCTGAACATGGACTTTGAAAAGCTATTTTCCGAGTTCAATCCACACTTTTATATCGGTGGCGACAATGTTATGTTTTGGGGGCCGTTGGCTTGGACCATGATTTTCGGTTTAGTTACGGCCACGTTCCTCACGCTACTTGTTGTACCGGCCATCTACATGTTGGGTCACAAAGTGCGTACACGTCTTAAAAAACACATGCCTTGGATTAAACTGCTCTAAGCAATAAATATTTGGGCGGCAACCTAGATTTTACCGAGACATCAAGGTAGAATATGAGGTTTAGAATCATCACTCACTGTGGTGAGTTTGAACCTCTTATCTTCAACCTGTCTTTATGCAGACATTCTTTAACTCAGTAAAAAAACGCATCGCTTCCCAACCGCCTCGACCTACTCCAGAGGCTTTCATGCCGCCGAATGGAGTACGCAAATCGCGCAACAGCCAGCAATTTATCCAGACAATTCCGGATTCAATTTTTTCCGCTACTCTATGAGCGCATTTCAAATCGTTGGTCCAGATGGAAGCAGCTAATCCATATTTAACTGAGTTAGCCATCATCAAAGCTTCTTCTTCGGTTTCAAATAGAGTTAAAGTAACTACCGGTCCGAAAATTTCTTCCTGTTGTGTCCGGCATTTATAATCCAAACCTTCTATGATCGTTGGTTCAATAAAGAAACCGTTAGCACATCTGCCAGTAAGATTTAATTCATTTCCTCCACAAAGAATTTTTCCACCCTCTTCCTGAGCTAATTGAATGTAAGAAAGAATTTTTTGCTTGTGTTGATGCGAGACAATAGCACCGAGTTGGTTAGAGTCATCGTTCGGATCACCAGTTTTCATAGCCTTTACACGAGCTATAAAGGCATCCTTGAATTTTTGATAAATAGATTTTTGGATAAACACCCGTGAGCCACACAAGCAAATTTCACCTTGGTTTGCAAACGAAGCAGTAACGGTTTGTTTCACCGTTTCTTCAAAATCGCAATCGGCGAAAACAATGGTTGGGTTCTTGCCACCTAATTCTAAGGATAGTTTTTTAAACATAGGCGCAGCCGTTGCTGCAATTTTCTTTCCGGTTTCCGTTCCACCTGTGAAGGAAATGGCTTTTATATCTGTATGTTCGACAATGGCCTGTCCGGCTTTACTACCTAAACCGTGAATGATATTTAAAACTCCTTTGGGTAATCCGGCTTCTACGCAAACCTGTGAAAGCAGATAGGCAGTATAAGGTGTTATCTCGCTTGGTTTGGCTACCACGCAATTACCGGTTGCAATTGCCGGAGCAATTTTCCAACTGAACAAATAAATAGGAAGATTCCAAGGAGAGATACAACCCACCACCCCAATAGGCTGGCGAAGAGTGTAATTAATCCCCGCTCCGGGCATCTGATGACTTTCGGAAGCAAAATGTTGAATGGCGGATGCGTAAAAACGAAAATTGGAGATAGCGCGGGGAATATCTACGGCTCTTGCGAGCTTTAATGTTTTGCCGTTGTCTTTAGACTCGGCGTTTACAAATTCTTCCAGTCTCTTTTCAATCCCGTCGGCTACGCGCATCAAGATCAGCATCCTTTCTTCCAAACTAGTTTTGCTCCATGCTTTGAAAGCATTTTTTGCGGCATCAACAGCCAGTTGCACATCTCGCTCATCAGAATCGGGTATCTGTGAATAAACTTCTCCGCTGGCGGGTTCAAGGTTGTCAAAATATATTTTGGATACCGGCTCAATTAATTCACCGTTGATATAGTTTTTTAGTTGTTCCATTTAATGTATAGTTTGATCTTGGTCAGACAAAGTATTCTATAGACTACTCGTTCTCCCACCATCCACCGGCAGATTGATTCCATTAATATATGCTGCTGCTGGAGAACAAAGAAAAGCGATGACGCTTCCCACTTCATCTGGCTTTCCAAATCTTTTTAAAGGAATGGTTTTCAGCATTTCTTCTTTTATCATATCTGTACTTATACCGGTAGTTTCACTTTTTGCCTGAATGAGGCGTTCATGTCTTTCGGTTTCAGTAGCGCCCGGCAATACATTATTGACGGTGATACCATATTCGCCTAACTCATTTGCCATAGTCTTTGCCCAGTTGGCCACAGCACCTCGAATGGTATTGCTCACTCCAAGATTTGAAAGTGGTTGTTTCACGGAGGTAGATATGACATTGACGATTCGACCGTATCCTTCTTTCTTCATGCCTTCTATAAATAATTGTGTCAGGACATGATTGCAAATCAGGTGCGATTCAAATGCCTTGATAAATTCATCCGCCTGCGCATCCTGAATCTTGCCGGACGAAGGTCCACCAGTGTTGTTCACCAAGATATGATAGGTTTTATTTGTTTTTTTGATGTGACGGGTCACCACACTTTTTACTTTCTCAGGATACTGGTAGTCCGCAGCCACATAATCATGACGTTGATTACCATCCCCAATAAAACTCAAATCAATCAGGCATTGCATTAAAGCAGGCTCGTCCCGACCTACCAATGTCACATTTGCGCCCAGTTTCGCCAGTTCAAATGCTGCCGCTCTGCCAATTCCTTTGCTACTGCCACCGACAAAAGCATTTTTACCCTTTAACTCAAGATTCATGATGTTATGTTAGCGTGTAAAACTAAAATCAATATGCAATTCGATGGAATTAACTCAAGTCGTGCTAGTTGAGAGAGCGATTTGGTTACTCCACACAAAGAAAGTAAATCAGTTCCAGAAAAACCATGGAAAGTAGTTGCCAAACCCATTTGATTTTTCTTGGAAAATAACCAATATCCAACATTTCCGATGTCAGGTACGTTAATACCTACGATATTGAAATGGACAGGGAAAGGAAAAATTAAAATAATACTATTTGCGATGCAACTGGAAAGGTTATTGCTTCTTAAATCGGAATAAGATATCTGACCCTCTAAAACTGATTTCTTCGGCGTTGCTTTTCTTCAATTTTGAATAAACCGGGCGGATTATATCTTTAATCAATGAAATTGTTGAACTCTTTATTAGGCTCAACTTTTCCCCTTTCTCCAGAGGCGTAATTTTTTCATCTATTCTAGGATAATCGGGAACGTACACTGGCTCTAATCCCAAATCAGAGCCCATTTTTAAAATACTGGTAGTCGTGAAGCAATTAATGTGTTCTAACGGAGCTATTACATTTAATGAATTTGCCGATCCTTTCAGCGCGTCCCAATCTAAAATAGTTAACAGCTTTTGAATGTTACTTCCGTCAGGAACACAGATTCTGATATATCCGTCACTATTTAAAGAACGTATTAGTTTTTGAAGAATGGTGCGCGGATTAGGAACATGTTCAAAAACCTGGTCAGTATTAATAAAATCAAATTTTCTATCACCTATATTGTTGAAATCCAAATTGGAAATCCCATTTGATTCTGCATAAGCAATTCTTTTAGGAGAAAGTTCGCATCCATAAACATTGCATCCAAAGGCTTTCGCAATTTGCAGCCAGTTTCCCCAACCCATGCCAAAATCTAATACAGTTATCTTTTTCGGTTTCTTATTTATCAACCGCAGATATCGGTATATTTTTTTCATGTGTACTACATAATAATCTAACGGATAATTCATTTCAAAAATCTCAAATGTCTGATCGGGGTCCAGCCATACTTCATACAGCTCATTCATTAATGCATCATTCGGGATTTCAACTTGAAAAACGCAGGTACAGGAGTTGCATTTTGCTAGAGCATAGTCAGCATCCTTAACTTTTGAATAATCGTAATTGCCTTGCTTAGAATAAAAATTTTGCAGATATTTTTTTAAGACATCAGACGAATAGGGCTTTCTGTACACTTCTGTACAATCAGTGCTTTCACACACAGGACATTGGTTGCGGGATTCGAAAAGTGGGCTCATCTTTTTTTTTAAGAGAACCGCCCTGTTTTTATTATACAAAGCGGCTATATCCTGCAATTATACAAAAGTTACAGATTGTATGTTTTTAGGTTATAGTGGCTTCATGGCGTTCTCAAGAAAATCAAGGTTTTAAGAGGCAAATAGGGTTCTGAGTCGAATTTGACATAGAATGGATTTGTTAGGGGAAAGGCACCCTAACGCAGGATCCGACATTTTTTCTTAAAATAGCTTGCAAAAGTCGTCTGAGCCTTTATCTTTGCGCCTCCATTTTTGAGATGGTAGCCAACTTTTCTTCCGTAAGTATGCAAGCCGGCAGGCGCGAACACGGAATCCAGGCGTTAATTATCTCGAAAATCAACACCGGACTCGTTGAGTAAAATTTATTTATTCTAAATCTAAATTGCTACATGGCTATCAGAAGAGATCAAAAGCAGCGCGCTGATTTTAACAAAATCACCATCACCTTGGCTTCGCCCGATTCTATTCTCGGACGTTCAAATGGTGAAATCAAAAAACCCGAAACGATTAACTACCGTACGTACAAACCCGAAATGGAAGGTTTGTTCTGCGAGCGTGTTTTCGGACCTACCAAAGATTATGAGTGTTATTGCGGTAAGTACAAAAGAATCCGTTACAAAGGCATCGTTTGCGACCGCTACGATGTAGAAGTTACAGAAAAGAAAGTTCGCCGCGAACGTATGGGTCACATTAAATTGACTGTGCCTATCGTTCACATCTGGTATTTCAAATCCCTGCCAAACAAAATTGGTTACTTATTAGGGATGTCTTCCAAAAAGTTGGAAAGCGTTGTTTATTATGAAAAGTATGTGGTCGTTCAACCGGGTAAAGCTGCCAACGGTGTTACCCTGATGACCGAGAAAGGTGAGGAGAAAAGAAACGTTGGCTATCTAGACCTGCTGTCTGAAGAAGAATATATGTCGGCCTTCGATAATGAGGAGTTGAAAAACAACCACATGTTGGAGGATACTGACCCAAATAAGTTTATCGCCAAGATGGGTGCTGATGCTGTGAAAGAATTGCTTTCCCGCATCAACCTGAACGAATTATCTTATGAACTTCGCCATGCAGCGGCCAATGAAACCTCTCGTCAGCGCAAGGCAGAAGCTTTGAAGCGTTTGAGCGTGGTAGAAATGTTCCGCGAAGCAGAAGAGCGTGGCGAAAATAAACCAGAGTGGATGGTGGTTCAGTATCTGCCGGTTATTCCACCTGAGTTGCGTCCTTTAGTTCCTTTGGACGGGGGGCGTTTTGCGTCTTCCGATTTGAATGATTTATATAGAAGAGTGATTATCAGAAACAACCGTCTTAAAAGACTGTTGGAAATCAAGGCACCTGAAGTAATTCTGCGCAATGAAAAGCGCATGTTACAAGAGGCCGTGGATTCTCTTTTCGATAACTCACGTAAGTCTAACGCGGTTAAAGCGGAAGGTGGTCGTGCGTTGAAATCACTTTCTGATGTATTAAAAGGAAAACAAGGACGTTTCCGTCAGAATTTGTTAGGAAAGCGGGTGGACTATTCTGGTCGTTCGGTCATTGTCGTTGGACCCGAATTAAAACTACATGAGTGTGGTCTTCCGAAGGATATGGCTGCGGAGTTATTCAAGCCGTTTATTATCCGCAAATTGATTGAAAGAGGTATTGTCAAGACGGTTAAGAGCGCTAAGAAATTGGTGGACAAAAAAGAACCGGTTATTTGGGATATTCTCGAAAACATATTGAAAGGACACCCGGTATTATTAAACCGTGCCCCAACACTACACCGTCTTTCTATTCAGGCTTTCTTGCCTAAACTTATCGAAGGAAAGGCGATTCAGTTGCACCCGCTGGTTTGTACCGCGTTCAATGCCGATTTCGACGGTGACCAAATGGCCGTGCACGTGCCCCTGAGCAATGCCGCTATTTTGGAAGCCCAGTTGTTGATGCTCGGTTCACACAACATCCTGAATCCGCAAAACGGAACTCCTATCACACTTCCTTCACAAGACATGGTCTTGGGTCTTTATTATATGACCAAAGAAAAGCGCAGCACCAAAACTGAAAAAGTTATCGGTGAAGGACTAGCGTTTTATAGTCAGGAAGAAGCAACTATTGCCTATAACGAAGGAAAGGTAGAACTACATGCTCCGGTCAGATGCCGTGTTCGTGTAAAAAATGCAATGGGCAAAATGGAAGTGAAGTTGATGGAGACCACTATGGGCCGAATCATCTTTAACAAAGTTGTTCCGGAACAAGTCAGTTACGTAAACAAAATGCTTGGTAAAAAGGCTTTGAAGGATGTTATCGGTAATATTCTTGCCGAAACCAGTATCCCTACCACAGCTAAATTTCTGGATGATATTAAGAAGCTCGGCTTCTTCTATTCTTTCCGCGGTGGATTAAGTTTCAACCTGATTGACGTGGTAGTTCCTTCCAACAAAGAGAAGTTGGTGGATACCGCACAAAAGAAGGTGGACGAGGTTTATGACAGCTACCAGATGGGATTCATTACC
The DNA here is from genome assembly GCA_016722375.1 of Bacteroidota bacterium. Classification (NCBI taxonomy): domain Bacteria; kingdom Pseudomonadati; phylum Bacteroidota; species Bacteroidota bacterium. Next base: position 182,696 of record JADKJG010000006.1, read on the forward strand.
GACAAAGAGCGATTCAACCAGGTTATTGATATCTGGACACACACCGATAGCCAGTTGACCATCCAGTTGATGAAGCAGATTGCCGAAGACAAGCAAGGATTCAACTCTATCTTCATGATGTTGGATTCAGGTGCGCGGGGATCTAAACAGCAGATCAAGCAGCTTTCAGGAATGAGAGGTTTGATGGCTAAGCCGCGTAAATCGGGTTCTACCGGTAGCGAGGTTATCGAGAACCCAATATTGGCGAACTTTAAAGAAGGATTGTCGGTATTGGAGTACTTCATCTCTACACACGGTGCGCGTAAAGGTCTTTCAGATACGGCCTTGAAAACAGCAGATGCCGGATACCTCACTCGTCGTTTGGTGGATGTGGCACAAGATGTTGTTATCAATGTGGATGACTGTGGAACTTTGCGTGGAATCACGATAACGGCTCTGAAAGACAACGAAGATATTGTTGAACCATTATTTGATCGTATCCTCGGACGCACTTCCTTGTTGGATGTTCTTCATCCTGAGACCGACGAACTGTTGGTATCTGCCGGTGAGGAAATCAAGGAAGCAACTGCCCGTAAGGTAGAAGAATCAGGTGTTGAAGCGGTGGAAATTCGCTCGGTACTGACCTGCGAAAGCAAGAAAGGTGTTTGTGTGAAATGCTATGGCAGAAACTTGGCTACGAACCGCACAGCCGAAGAAGGAGATGCAGTAGGAATTATTGCTGCTCAATCTATCGGTGAGCCGGGAACGCAGTTGACTCTTCGTACTTTCCACGTGGGAGGTATCGCGAGCATGAGCGCAACTGAAAATGAAATGAAAGCGAAATTTGATGGGGTGGTTCAGTTTGATGGTGTAAGAACGACTCACGGTGTAGATGAGCAAGGCGAAAAAATAAATATCGTCATTGGTCGTACCGGCGAAATGAGAATTGTGAAGGAAGATAACCCGGACAAAACGCTTATCTCCAACCACATTCCTTACGGTTCACAAATTTTTGTGAAAGACGGTAAACTGATTAAGAAGGGGGATGTGATTTGTAGATGGGATCCATACAACAACGTCATCATCGCCGAAGTGAACGGTAAGGTGAAGTTTGAACAGATTATCGAGAACGTTACTTATCGCGATGAAATGGATGAACAAACCGGTCACCGCGAAAAGGTAATTATCGAATCTAAGGACAAAACAAAAATTCCTTCTCTTATCGTCGAGCATGGAAAGGATGGCAAAGTCTATAACTTGCCTTTAGCAGCTCACATTGTGGTAGCTAACGGCGAACAAGTGAAACAAGGTCAGATTCTTTCCAAGATTCCGAGAGTGATGGGCAAGGTGAAGGATATCACCGGAGGTCTTCCACGCGTTACCGAATTATTCGAAGCACGTAACCCGAGCAATCCGGCCACCGTAGCAGAAATTGACGGTGTTGTTCGTTTTGGAGGTGTGAAAAGAGGTAACCGCGAAATCATCGTGGAGAGCCGCGAAGGAGAAATCAAGAAATACCTCGTGCCTCTTTCCAAACACATCCTCGTTCAGGAGCAGGATTTCGTTCGTGCAGGAACTCCGCTTTCAGATGGAGCCACTACGCCGAGCGATATTCTAAACATCAAAGGACCATTTGCTGTTCAGGAATATCTTGTCAATGAAATTCAAGAAGTATATCGCTTACAGGGTATCAAAATCAACGATAAACACATCGAGGTGATCGTTCGCCAGATGATGAGCAAGATGATTATTGACGATCCGGGCGACACTCGTTTCCTCGAAGGCACTTCAGTAGAAAAGTTTGAACTCCTGCGCGTCAATGATGAAATGTTCGACAAGAAAGTCATCACCGAATCTCATGGATCAGAAAGCATGCGCCCTGGACAGATTGTCACCCTGCGTGGCATCCGCGAAGAAAATTCCGTACTGCGCCGTGCCGACAAGAAACTAGTTGAATGGCGCGATGCTATCCCGGCTACTGCTTCATCACAGTTGCAAGGAATCACCCGCGCATCACTTTCTACCTACTCATGGATTTCGGCAGCTTCCTTCCAGGAAACCACCAAGGTACTCAGCACCGCTTCTATCCGCGCCAAGAGAGATTACCTCGAAGGTCTGAAAGAAAACGTCATCGTTGGTCACCGCATTCCGGCAGGAACCGGTCTGCGCCGCTTCAAAAAGTTGATAGTAGCCAACAAAGAAGAACTGGAGCAGTTGGAAAACAAAACCACCGAAACCGGTGTGCAGCTAATCGGATAATCAGTCTCTTAGAATAATTTACAAAGCCCCGACCGGTTCCGCGTCGGGGCTTTTTTATTTTACAAATTTGGGCGGCACCCCCATCCCGATTTCTCTAAAAATAATTTGGGCGGCAGCCGGGCTTTCGGCTATATCTTTTTCGACTCGCTTATTTTTTATCGGATGAAAAAGGATGCCGCCTCTATCCCTGCCGCAACGTAGAGACGCAAAATATTGCGTCTCTACGCCTCCACCACCACATGATAACCGCCTCCGGGGGCATCTGCGTTATAAAGATTCAGCCGCTCGCGCAGACCGGTGGCAAAACCGATGGTGCCCGCCTTCACCGTGACCGGTGTACCGACAGACACTATCTGTTCAAAACCATTCACGCCGCCCGCAGGGTCATTGCTGAAATAAATCCGTAAAGACGAACCGGTAACGGTCACTGTAATATCCGTATCTGCCTTAATGTCCGTCGCACTCAAATTCACAATCATGCCGCCCGCCACCGTGCCCTCCAGCACCTGTGCATTTTTCTTGTTCGACTCGTTCAACACATAGTCATTATACTTCGCCTCGTTCACATTCAGCCATGCACTTTTGCCATACTCCGCCAGCTTCACCACCGCCGTATATAACTCATTGCCCTTCTTGATCCGGTCATCCACCGCGATGTCGCGATTCTTCACCGCGTCAATCTGCACATCAATTAAATCATCCAGCGAATCATTTTTCAAATTCAAATCATCCACAATAGCCCCCGTCAAACCATCGCCTGCCAAATCGGCCATCGCCAAGTTGCTGCGCCGACTCACCGCCCGCGCCGTGCGCACCAAATCATTCACATCCTGCTGACTCAAACTGTCCGTCCGCAAGGCGCGATATTGCCCGCTGTCCTCGCCATACTTCACCGCAAACCGCGCAGCAATAGGCCGAATCGCCGCCCGCACCAACTCCGCCGCCGCGTTCCGATTGTTGGTCGCCACCACCAAGTCGCCCATCAACTCCTCGTCCGTCGCCGTGGCATCAAACGTATCGCGCAAACCCTCAATCACCGCCAACTTCCCCGCATCCACCCCATAGGTAGCCAGTTCGGCCAGGTCGCGATTGGCGCTTCCCAACACATTATCCGAAGTCTGAATCAGCTTCGCATCGCTCATTTTGTACTTCCTTTTGACTTCTTTCATGGTCTTGTCTTTTTTGTTTTGATGATGATAAGCCACAAAAATAAGCATTATTATCATAAAAACAATACGGGCTGTAATTTTTAACATTAACGCTATAATTATATGCCTGACGGCTAACTATTATTAGTACTACGTTAATCTATTTAGGCAGTTATTTGTTAAAATAAATCAGTCTTTATTTATTATTAAGTAATAGGAAGTTTATTATTAATTACAGGAGATAATTATTAACTAATCAGCTAACTATTTTTTAGATAAAAAATGATAGCTGATTAGTTGATAGACTTAGCCTGTTCAAATTTGATATCAGGAGACTTTTATCGGTGTTTAATAGTGATGCCAGGTGGGGGTGGGGTGTTTGCGATGCAGTCGCCTTGAAAAAAGGTGGTCGAAGACTACAAAAGTCTTAAAGACTTTTGTAGTTTAAATCACGGCTAAAGCCAATACAAATCTTCCAAACCCTCTGCCATGAATGGCGGAGTTATTAACAGCGTGCTTTAGTGTGGTGAGAATCTGGCTCTTGTTAAATGGCTTTAGCCATAATGGTCGAAGACTACAAAAGTCTTAAAGACTTTTGTAGTTTAAATCACGGCTAAAGCAATCATCTTCAAACCTCCGCCTGAATGGCGGGTTATTAACACAGCGCTTCAGCGTGGTGAGAATCTGGCTCTTGTTAAATGGCTTTAGCCATAATGGTCGAAGACTACAAAAGTCTTAAAGACTTTTGTAGTTTAAATACTCTGATTGATTTTAATGGAATTGAAATCGTAATGACAATCTTTTCAAACGAGCGCTGAGCTGCGCGAGGGATTGCAGTGGAAATCCTTTTCTTCTATTTAAAATATGCGAGTAGAAAAGATTGGAACGTAAAGCCCGGCCGACGCCGAGGAACGAGGCGGGGGACGCGCCAAAATAGTTGGTAGTTGGCTGATGGCAGCTATCTGCTAACCGCTATCTGCAAACTCTTAGAAGGTGTTGAACTTTTTTTCTTTCACTTGCTCGTTGAGTTTGATGCCGAGGGTGACATAGAAGGTGAGCGGTTCGCTGGGAATGATTCCGGGACCGGGATAGCTGACGGCGCGGCGGGTGAAATAGATGTTGTTGGTGAAGTTGTTGATGCCGGCCTGCAACTGTAGGCAGCGGATGGAATATTTCGCGCTCCAGTCCATGACGTAGTAGGCGGGAATCAATCCATTGATGGCAGTAGGCGTGAATAGCGCGTTGGTGGCATCGGTGAATTGCTGGCTGGTGAAGGCGCCGTTGATGGTGGTGGAGAATTTTTTGTACCGGTAGGTGATGCCGCTGCGGAAGGTAATCTGTGGCGCGAATTCTAAATAGTTTCCTTCTACGTTGTGGTAGTTTGATTTGGTGTAGGTGCCGTTGGTGTAGCCGAGTGAGGTGAACAAGACGAGGTTGCCGGCGTGTTTTGAAATGCCGGAAGCCTGAAAGAAGTCGGCCTCTAAATAAATTTCTGCGCCGAGGCTTCTGGACCGGCCTACGTTGGTGGTGTACCGGTAGATGTTGTAGGCGCTGTCTATTATTTGGATTTGACCAATCCGGTTGTTGTATTGCAACCAAAAGCCGCTGACATCAAAATTGAACCAGTCTATGGTGCCCCGGTAACCGAGGTCGAGATTGAAGCCGGTTTCATCTTTCAGGCCGGGGTCAACGATTTGACTGGTGCGCACGACACGCATATCGGTGAAGGTGATGCCTCGGTAGTTTTGGGAAAAGTTGGCGTAGAGTTCTGTTTTTTTCCAGACGCTGTAACTACATCCCAAACCGAGCAGCACGAAACTTCTGCTGAGGGAGCGTTCTTCTTGGAATGTAGTGCTGTCAATAATTTCGTTGTAGGATTGATGATAATATCCGCTGGCTTTGGTGCTGATATGCTCGAAGCGAATGCCGGGAATGATTTTCAATTTGTTGGAAATATTAAAAACGTTTTCGGAGAATAGAGCCACGTTCATTCCCGGAAAAGTGTAGTCGGAGTTTTTCAGCGAGCCGCTGATGAAGTTAAAATCAGCTCCTTGTTCGTTATTGGCAAGACCTTGTGATTTGTCTGTATGACCTGCATAAAATCGTCCGCCGACTAAGAGGGAGGAAAGAAATTTGCCTATATAATATTTCCAGACGTAGCGAGCTTCTAGCCCTACGTTTTTATATTGGTCCTTAATGAGGTCGCGGTTTTTGGTAATGTCATCCATACGATTTGTTGGACCTAAGTAGCCTACCGCACTTCGACTTCCGATAAAGCCCCAAGTGCGAATGTTTATCTGGTGATAGGCATTGTGTTTGTAGTTTAAGTTCAGCGCCAGAATATTCCAGTTGGTAGTGAACCAGTTGCGTTTGCGCAAGGATTGTTTTGCGTCGTTCTCAAATTGTGCATCGGTTAAGCCACCGGATTGTTGGGTAGTGTATCTGGATAAAGTGTATTCCATGCTGAGCGACAGCCGCTCTGAACATTGATAACCAATACTTGCAAAAGCATCATGCAATTTGTATTGGCTGTTTGGCCGCCAGCTTTCTCCTTGTTTGTAATTATAGAAACCGTAGTAGTTGAAACATTTTGCTGTACCGCCAATGCTATTAAAAGTGCTGACGAGTTTATAGGCCCCGGCAGTAGTGTAGGAAGTCCATTCCACTTTTTTATCGCGAGGTGCATGCTCCAATACATAATTCAACATGCCGCCAAACTGTGGCCCGTATTGAAGGGAAGCGGCTCCGCGCACGACTTCGATTTTATCAAGAGCTTCGGCAGGAGGTACGTAATAGCTCTCCGGGATAGCCCAGGGCATCGGCACTCATGTCGTAGCCGTTTTGTCGGGTGTTGAAGTTAGAGGTTCTGTTGGGGTCAAGCCCGCGCGCCGCTACGCCTAGTTGCAAACCGGCAGCATCGCTCTCCCAAATATTGATGCCCGGCACTTTAGAAAATATTTGACGAGAAGAATTGGTGGCGAGAGATACGTTCATATCTTTCATCACAATGACTTCGTTTTTCTTTCCGTCATAAATCGCGGTTCCTTCAACGGGCTTTAATCGAGTTACTCCAAAAGTGGTTGGATTGCTTTCAATGATAACACTGGAAAGCTCTTGAATGAAAGGCTTGAGAAAAATGACGGGCAGTTCAATATCGGCTTCTTTGATGGACACGAGAACGGTCTTCTTTTCAAAAAATATATTCTTGAAAGAGAGTTTGTATTCGCCGGAAGTAATATTTAGAAAGATGAATTGGCCGAGAGAATCGGTGGTGGTTCTGTTTCCTGACTTTTCTAAGGTAACTGTTACCCCTGAAATATTATCACCGGTGGTTTCGTTTTTTACTACCCCGTGAATCGTGAAAGATGCCGCATAAAGCGACCAAGAGTAAATGAACAGTAAACAAAAACAGAAAAAATATTTCACTCTAATTTATTGGCTTCCACACCCGGTTTTTTGGGGGGGGGAATAATCATCGCTTTACTCAGCCACATTGGCGGCCTCGCCTGTTACGCCGACATAGGCTTCGACATAAATCTCCTAGTTGGTTTAGTCGCCATCAGTATCACTGTAATTGATGATAACGCCTAATTGGGATGACATATCTACCTTTAATAGAACCGTCAGTTTTTTTAATTCCAGAAACAAAGATTCCATTTCGGGTTTATTCGTTGTTATAGCCGTCGAAAAATCTACCGGTACATTCTGCGCCTTTTGAATGGTCACATCAAACTGATTGGTAATAACAGAATCAAGAGGCTGACCATTGTAATCAGCATTTAGATAAGCCAGATAGTCATCGAAACTGATGCCGGTACCTCCTGTATAGAGCGTTTTGCACTCCTTTAGGTTTTCAATAAGCAATTCTTTAGAGTAAGCACTGTAGTATGCTTCTACCGACATGGGGTTTAATGTGCCGGTACTAATAGAGCCTAAATATCCTAACGAATTTCCAACCCTTTCTCTACGACATCTTTCAATTTCAAAACTCAGATCATTCACCAACATTCCGGAGGAGCTGCCAATATCTGTTCCAGAGGCGCCGATAAATTGGTCAACATAGCTAGTCCAGGCAGAGGAGGCATTGGACGAGACGGTTTCTATTTCATTGACTATATCACTTAGATATTGCTTCCGTCCACTGGCATTTATATCGCTGGTAAACCGAGTTAGGATTTCATTGCTGCTTCCACTGTAAAGCATAAAATCTATTGCCGGGAAGCCTTTAGCGCGGATATTATTTGCCGTATTCAAATCATAAGAACCGGAAGATACATTTGATTTGATCTGAGCCGTGTCGGTAGTAAAAACATTCAAGTTTCGCAAACCTTCGGAAGGGGGCAAACTATATGCCTCCACTTTCATATAGGAAGTGTAGGCTAAAAGAAAAGCAGATTTTAATGAATCAAGAGTAACAGAAGAAGGATTGCTGATAAAAGCATCTTTCTTTTGTTTCAATTCTCCCGAAGAGATACTGAATTGCTGATGCGCAGGGATAATAATATGACTGCTTAAGTTCGTAAGCATCTCCACTCGGTTAAACTTGTCGCCGTTAACCTTTTGATTACAGCCGTTTAGTAGCAGTAATGTAACTGCGGCAACGCTTATGTATTTCAGTATCTGCATGGTGTGATTATAATTGATCCTTAACTGCATCAAACCCATAAATAGTACTGAAGATGTCTTTGGCAGCCTGTAAATCAGGAGTGCTTATCGTATAGAAGTTATTTCCAAAATAATTAAGCAGGGTTTGAATTTGAGTATCAGTAGCTTTCTTCTCTGGATTATATTTAAGCGTCTTTACCAAAAAATAGCCTTCAGAAAGATTATGATTGCGAATCGCATTATCAGAGATATTTGTCAAGGCGCTGTTGATATAATGAACCGCCGTTCCTGCTACTCCAAGTTCTATATTTTCGCGGATAATTGCAATTTGTTTGGTCACTGTTTCGTCGTCGCCATTATCAATAGCGGCGCGTCCTTTCAGAAAAGCATTCATTACGGCTGTTGCATTTCCCAAAAGTAGATTTCGATCGTTTGCATATTTGCCTAAATGGAGAAGCCCCATAGTATTGGTGGGGTAATCAGTCGGTACACCAAAGTATCCGAAAGCCTCATCCCAATGATGTTGTCTGTCGGCAAGGGCAACCTGAGGGCCTACTTGATCCTCACTTAAATAGACGGCTGTAATCTGATAATAAACTAAAGCTCCTTGCAAGTGTTTTTCTACAGCCTCTTTAAAATCTACTCCGCCGGCGGTAAGCATATATTTTGAAGTTCCGCTCGTCACTACTCCCGCTGTACCGTTAGACCCCGTGGCACCTGTCAAACTGGTGGCAACAGCGCTGTCAATCCAAGTTTCTATCGTGGTCTGGTCAACGGCAAATGTTTTATCCTTCAATTGTTTTCCAGAGGTATTTAATGTATCGTTGGCAAAGGGGCTTCCCGTATTGCTGTACATATTTTTCAGTTTTGTCGCATCCAGAGGAACACCCGTGCTTGCCTTTTTTACTTCGGCAACCATTTCACTAATCATTTTTAGACGGTAGGTCTGTCCGCTATAATCAGCATTTGTGAAATTGTAGGTGGTAGGAATCGGGTAATTAATAACCTTTTCTTTTTGACAAGATTGAATAGTAATCGCAATTATCAGAGCGATTATTGGCAATAGTGATTTTCTCATGTTTATGGTTTTTTGATGTTTAGATTTATTCTAAACAGGCGCAAATCTATTAGCATAATCTGATTATCCAAATTTCATAAGTGGTTATTTATGGATGCCGTCTTAAACGGTTATGCCGGTATTAGTTTTACACTAAATTTTTTCAAGTAATTATTTCCGGTTGGAAGAGCATAGGTCACGGAGGCTACGATTCAAATCCGATTTTATTTCAAATGAAAAAGCCCTGACTACTTACAAATCAGGGCTTTTTCTGGTTTTGATGAATGAACTACTATATTTTATAGACCAATGTCCTTTGCTTTAATATCCGCCTTTTGCTTACGCGGAACAAAAGTGTCCTTGTCCAGAATGTTGCGAACAGCCTCAATGCGCCAGAACCGTATCTTGGCATACTTTTTTAGTTCAGGATTGGTCAACTTCGCTATGTTGGAAGATACATCGAACACATTTTTGATAATCTGATCTTTGACCGATTTGTAATAATCTTCTAACATCTTTTTGTCTGACGGAGATGGAACCGATTTTCCACTCACTTCGTCTACAATTAGGTTGACCTGTGGTTCGTTCAACTTGAGGTCATCAAAATTTTGCGCCAAATCTTTTAGTGGATTGAGCAGCTTAATATTGCCATCAATCGTTTTAATCATCGCCATATCATTGACGTTGGTAAAGTAGATTTTAGCGCTATCTAAATCAAAGGAGATAAGTTTAGCAAATGCATTGTTTTTATCTGACAAGGTCATATTCCCTGCCGCTTCATAAATTCGTGCAGCGAGAGCGTATCTGTTTTTGCTGAGACATTCAGCCGCCAATTTTTCAGCCGCCATATCATCTTTCCCCGCATATAATCCTGCGAGTTTTACATAATAATTATCTGCCTCGGCATCTCGATGTTCTTCATATAAATAGTCGGCATATTTTTTGATGCCCTCGGTATTACCGCCCGCTTCATAAGCCTCAATGGCCTTTTGATATTCTTTACGGTCAAAATAAATATCTCCGGCCTTTTGGTAGCCCTCCGGCGATTTTAATTTGGTAAATGTCTCGGCTGCTTTAGACTCGCCGGCACCTCCTTTTTTGAAATAATCGTTTGCAATTTGCTCCACTTTGGAAGGTGTTTCGCCTAAAATGTAATAGTTAAGTGCTTGGTCATATCCATCTTCGCCCTGCTCGTAATAACGGTCACCTACCAGGCGCGCTCCTTCTTTGGTCGCGTCAGACTTTGCAAATAGCGACATGGCCTTGCCAATAGTTTTGGGACGCGTTTTTTCATTGTCTGTGCTGAAAGCCTGTTCCACATACCCTTCAGCAACTCGCTTTAGTCCATCTTTTTTCAATTCTTTAGTGGAGGCATTGAAGGCATTCGTGGCATTGACTAAATCGCCTTTCTCTAAATAAGCATCGCCGATGAGACCGGATATCTCCTGAGGTTTCATCCCGCCTTTCTGGAAACTTTCTTTAGCCTTGTTGATGCCGTCCTGACGCTTGGCAGCGTCCTTTTGTTCCATCGCTTTTTTTAGCGCTTCATTTCCTTTGTCAATATCTTTGCTCTGAGCCAGTGCTGAAGCAGAAAAAATCAGCAGAGCAATCACTGCTGTAAACAGGTTTTTATGTATCCTTGATTTCATATTTGATAGGGTTTGGTTTGAAGAATCGAATAAAGATAAAATTTCGGTAATTATACCAAAAATAATGAAGCACGAATTGGTTTATAACTTACTGGAAAGAAAATTTGTGGAATATAATACCCGCGCATTTATAGAGCATGACCCGGTATCGGTCCCACATCGTTTTTCAAAGAGACAGGATATTGAAATCATGGCCTTTTGGACAGCCATGCTGGCTTGGGGCAACCGCAAATCAATTATCACCTCTGCCAATCGGTTGATTGAAATGATGGATGGAGCACCTCATGATTTTGTGCTACATCATCAGGAAAAGGATTTGAAACGTATTCTCGATTTCAAACACCGGACATTCAATGCTACCGATGCTCTTTACTTTATTGAGTTCTTTAAGCATTATTACAGTAGGCATAATAGTTTAGAGGAGGTGTTTTCAGGAATTCAGGGATTTGATAAATCTAAAAATTTAGAGAAAGGAATGATTGCCTTCCATGATATTTTCTTTTCCTTAGATGAGGCGCCTCAAAGAACGAGGAAGCATATTGCAACTCCACTTCGTAAATCTACCTGCAAAAGAATGAATATGTTTCTGCGATGGATGGTTCGGAAAGATAAAAACGGGGTGGACTTTGGATTATGGGAAAGTATAAAGCCTTCTCAACTGCTTTGCCCGTTAGATGTTCATGTTGAAAGGGTTGCCCGAAGGCTGGGTTTAATCATAAGAAAACAGACAGATTGGAGCACGGTGCTCGAATTAACAGAAAATTTAAAGACCTTTGACCCGAATGACCCGGTAAAATATGATTTCGCCTTATTCGGAATGGGGGTAATGGGCAAGTAGGTTTGATAATGTGAGAATATCATGATGCGATAATGGAAATACAAGAGATAGAAAATCGGATTCTAAGTTCCTTTGAAATAGATGCATCATTACTTTCCGCCTCTTCTGATAATGAAGAACGGTTTAAATCAATGCGTGATTTGTTGATTAGACGAGTGGAAGAACTGGCCGAGAAGGATATGGAAAAGCTGATGTGGATTCTCTACCGGATAGATGTAAGTGAAAAGAGGCTACACGATACCATGCAAAAGACACCAGCTGATAAATTCGGAAGTACGATTGCTGATTTAATTATTGAAAGGCAGATAAAAAAGATTGAAACCCGAAAGCAATTTGGAGGGAAGGAAAATGATTGGAGTTTTGATGAGTAAACAATAATATGAGCATAGCAAACAATCCGAAACTGAAATCATGGATAGAAGTTAAATCAGGAAGTGACTTTCCGATTCAGAATCTTCCATTTGGAATCTTTAGAACAGCGAATAAACCACCTAGAGCAGGAGTGGCTATCGGTGACTATATCTTCGATTTGGCAGCTTTAGCAAGTGCTGGATTGTTTGATGAAATAAAATTCGACAAAACGGTTTTAGAGCGCAAGACACTAAACGATTTCATTGAGCTTGGGAAACCTATTACCAATGCGGTTAGAGAAAGGATTTCTGATTTGTTGAATGCCGACAATACTGGACTGTGTGATAAGACCGAATTAAAATCTACTGCTTTAGTGAAACAAAGTGAGGCCGAAATGCTTCAGCCGATTCACATTCCGAACTATACTGATTTTTATTCCAGTCGTGAACATGCAACGAATGTTGGCACCATGTTTCGTGATCCGAAGAATTCTTTGATGCCAAACTGGTTACATCTTCCAGTTGGATATCATGGAAGGGCTTCTTCAATTGTAGTTTCAGGTACACCGATTCGCCGGCCCAAAGGTCAGACAAAAGCAGATGATGCGGAGCAGCCATCTTTCGGACCATCTCGTCTGGTAGATTTTGAATTGGAGATGGGTTTTGTTGTTGGAAAAGAAACAAAGTTGGGGGAACATATCTCCACGGATAAAGCAGAAGACCATATTTTTGGTATGGTATTGTTCAATGATTGGAGCGCTCGCGATATTCAGAAATGGGAGTATGTGCCTCTGGGTCCTTTTCTCGCCAAAAATTTCGGTTCTACCATGTCGCCTTGGATTGTAACTATGGAAGCATTAGAGCCATTCCGAACCGATGGTCCCAAACAAGAACCGGAGGTGCTTCCCTATTTGCAATTCAATGGCCGAAGGAATTACGATATTCATTTGCGAGTTGATATTATCACTGAAGGTGGCGCACGGAAAACTGTTTCTCAAAGCAATTTTAAATACATGTACTGGAATATGTGTCAGCAATTGGTGCATCATACTGTGAATGGATGTAATATTGAAGTAGGTGATTTATATGCGAGCGGTACCATCAGTGGACCTACGCCCGATTCTTATGGCTCAATGTTGGAAATAAGTTGGCAAGGAAAGAATCCTATTCAGATGCCCGATGGAACAGAAAGAAAATTTATTCTGGATAATGATACCGTTTTGATGAAGGGCTGGTGTGAAAAGTATGGCGTTCGGATTGGCTTTGGAGATTGTAGTGGAAAGATACTTCCTGCATTATGAGATGGTATTTGATCGCATTGCTTCTTGTCATTATGGGCGCTGGTGCGCGAACCATGTTTGAAATCGCTTATCACGGTATGGGGAGAGAACATGACTTTGCGCCCGAAGCAGATACCATCAATTTGATTTTGTTTGCCTTGTGGTTTATTATCATGATGATTGCCGACGTTGTCCTTTTGCGTAAAAAAGATATTCCTTACAGAAATTTATTCATTGGCTTTGTTTCCATCGGTGTTTTTGCTCCGGTGATTTACAAACTCATTAACAAATAATTTATGATTTCTATCAAGCCCGGCGACCTGCCTTTGCCAAAATGGCATGAACATTTATTAGCTGCTGTAGCGCCCCGACCTATTGCTTTTGTTTCAACGATAGATAAAGAAGGAAATGTCAATCTCTCTCCTTTCAGCTTCTTTAATTGTTTTGGTTCTAATCCTCCAACCTTGATTTATTCTCCGGCAAGGTCGGGAAGGTCAGGCCACACGAAGAATACACATGACAATGTTTTAGAAGTACCGGAATGTGTGGTGAACATTGGCCACTACGAGATGATGTACCAAATGAATCTCGCGGCCCACATGTTCCCAAAAGGGGTAGATGAATTTGCCAAATCAGGATTGACACCCGTAGAATCAGTAACAGTGAAACCGCCACGTGTGGGAGAGGCCTATGTACAGATGGAATGCAAGGTGAAGCAGGTGATTGCTACCGGTGAAGGTGGTGGTGCAGGAAACCTGGTGATTTGTGAAGTGACCTTGATTCACATAAATGAAAAGGTCATGGATGCTCAAGGAAGTATTGATCCCTTGAAGATGGATTATATTGCTCGGATGAGTAAGAATTTATGGTGCAGGATCGGTGAAGAGAATATTTTTGAAGTGCCGGGATTTAAGATGCCCGGCGAAACCGGTATTGGATTTGACCAATTACCACCGGGCATTCGCCATTCAAAATATCTGACAGGAAATGATTTGGCGCAAATTGCCGCCTCCGATAGAATTCCAACCGAAAAGGAGCTATTCGACATGGGGCTTTTGCCCGAAATAAAAATCATCGTGGACAAGTTCGGAAATGACTTTCCTATTTTTGAAAGAGAGATGCATCTACTGGCTAAACAAGAAATTGAACAACATAATTCCTGGCTGGCCTTCAAAATATTGATGGTGGTAGAATTCACCCGTGAATCTTTAGTTAAAGAATAGGATTTATGACCGGACCTGCTCTTTACATCTTGAAAGAGATTCTCAGAAACTTCAAGAAAAAATCCAACTACGAAAACATTCCTGCCACACGACTTAGGTTGGAACAGAGGTTGGCCAAATTCAATTTTGCTTTGCCAAGTTTCCGACATGAATCTTTTGAGATAAACGGTATTGAAGCCGAATGGATTTATCCAAAGTCGGCTGATGAAAGCAAAGTACTGCTCTATTTTCATGGAGGTGGCTATGCAGCATGTTCTATCAACACACATCGGTCTCTGGTATCACGAATTTTGAAACATGCTGGCATCAAAGGTTTGATGATCAATTACCGTCTGGCTCCCGAACATCCCTATCCGGCGGCTATCGAAGATGCCTTTACAGCTTATCAATGGCTGCTTCAATCAGGCTACAAACCCGAACAAATTGCCTTCGGCGGAGATTCTGCCGGAGGTGGATTGGCCATAGGTGCCCTGCTCTACATCCGCGATAATAATATGACCATGCCCAAATGCGTCTTGGCTATATCGCCCTGGCTGGATCATACGTTTTCAGGATTATCTTATCATTCCCTCAAAGAAATTGATCCCATGCTGATTCAAGAGGGGCTGCCGATATGGAGTAAGAACTACTTGGGCGATGCCGATCCTCGTTCGCCTTATGCCTCTCCAATATTCCATAACTTGAGTGGACTGCCACCGGTATATGTACAGGTAGGCGAAGAAGAAATAATATTAGATGATTCCACTCGATTTGCCGACAAAGCAAAAGCCGAAGGAGTGGACGTAACCATCGAAATCTTCCCCAAACTATTCCATGTATTTCAAGCTTTTTGGCTGGTGTTGCCTGCAGCTCGGAAAGCAAATAGAAAACTGGGTGAATTTTTAAAGAGCCATCTTGCCTAAGTAAATGCCTCTACTATCGTTTCAAGCGATAGCCTCTGTAGCCGTGCAAACAGATTTTTTATTTTCGCAACCTCTAAATTTTAAGCATGAGCCAGCATCTGAGCGAACAGGAAATTTTCCGTCGCGACAAACTAAAAGAAATTGAAGCGATGGGCATTGAAGCCTATCCGGCAGAACTTTTTGAAGTGAACTGCAACAGCGCTCAAATTCTGAAAGAGTATAACGACGAGCAAAAGAATTTTCCGAACGTAAGTATCGCTGGCCGCATCATGGGTATTCGCGTGATGGGGAAGGCTTCGTTTGCAGTGTTGCAAGACGCTCATGGAAAAATCCAATTGTACATTACTCGTGATAATATCTGCCCAGGGGAAGACAAAACCTTGTATGACAAACTCTTCCGTCAACTGATTGACATCGGTGATTTCGTCGGTGTAAAAGGATATGCTTTTATCACCAAGATGGGCGAAACATCTATTCACGTTTCCGAATTCAAACTACTGGCCAAGGCTTTGAAGCCCCTGCCGGTAGTGAAAGAAAAAGATGGAGAAATATACGATGCTGTCAGCGACCCAGAGTTCCGCTATCGCCAGCGCTATGTAGATTTAGTAGTCAATGCCGGTGCCAAAGAAACCTTTATCAAACGGGCAAAAATGATTCAGACCATCCGCGATTATCTCAACGAACATGGTGGACTGGAAGTAG
This sequence comes from Bacteroidota bacterium, assembly GCA_016722375.1. Classification (NCBI taxonomy): domain Bacteria; kingdom Pseudomonadati; phylum Bacteroidota; species Bacteroidota bacterium. The sequence goes on from JADKJG010000006.1 coordinate 198,688, forward strand.
ATACACCCGTATTGCAAAATATTCCCGGTGGTGCTGCAGCACGTCCCTTTATCACTCATCACAACGCACTCGATGTTCCGTTCTATCTGCGGATTGCCAATGAACTTTATCTCAAGAGATTAATTGTTGGCGGCTTTGATTTTGTATATGAATTCAGTCGAAACTTTCGCAACGAAGGAATGGACAGAACCCATAACCCGGAGTTTACAGTGCTTGAATATTATGTGGCCTACAAAGACTATCTCTGGATGATGGATTTTACAGAAGCCATGCTCCAGAAAGTAGTCCAAGCAGTTCACGGTTCGCTCCAGATTGATTTAGTCAACTCAAAAGGAGAAACCAAGCACATAGATTTCAATCAGCCTTTTCCGCGCATACCTATTTTTGATGCAATCAAAGAACATACCGGTTTTGATATTGCGGGAATGGATGAAGCCGCTTTGCTCGATGTTTGCAAAAAGCTGCATATCGAAACAGATAAGAGTATGGGCAAGGGAAAATTGATTGATGAAATTTTCGGCGCTAAGTGTGAAGGGAATTTTGTTCAGCCTACTTTCATCCTTGACTATCCGGTAGAACTCAGTCCGCTCACCAAAAAGCACCGCAGTAAACCCGGATTGGTAGAGCGTTTCGAGTTGATGGTGAACGGCAAAGAAATCGCCAATGCCTATAGCGAGTTGAACGACCCCATAGAACAACGCGCCCGCTTTGAAGAACAAACTCAACTCATGGCACGTGGCGACGAAGAGGCCATGTTCATTGACCATGATTTCCTCCGCGCGCTCGAATACGGCATGCCGCCCACCTCCGGCATCGGCATCGGCATTGATCGCCTCTGCATGATTCTCACCAACCAACCATCCATCCAAGAAGTTCTTTTCTTCCCCCAAATGCGGCCTGAAAAACTGGCGATAGAAACAGAAAAAGAATAAAAATTATTAGGGCGGCTTACGGGCTTTCGGCTATATCCCCGACTGAAACGTCGGGGGATGCCGCCTCTATCCTGAGGACAACATGTAAAGGATAGCATAAAATGGATACTATTCTCTACACTTTTTGTCCTTTTTCTAACAATCCGGCGGGCCGGTTAAGGCTTCCCTGCCGCAAGCAACCGCTCCTGTTAGAAGGCTTCTCCAACAAAATAACATTGACAACCTTTAAAGGTTGTCAATGTTTATTGGTCGGAACATGGAGTAAATAGACTGGAGTGTGAGCGATTCCGACCGGAATACTACCAAGTCCGGCTGGAAAATGCACAGGTCCGGCTGGAATATGGGCGAGTCCGGCCGGAACATTAGGTATTCCGGCCGGAAAGTTGGGAAGTCCGGCCGGAAAATGAGAAAGTCCGGCTGGAAAATCAAAAAGTCCGACTGGAAAATTCAATTTTCCAGCCGGAAAAAAGCAGCTTCCATCCCTTTATTATCGCTTCAAAGCCCATAAAATGAACAATTTTTTGCCATTTTTGAGTGAAATAGCCTGTTTTGAGTATAATACAGTGCAGATTTTATGCCGCTGAGATAATTAAAGGGATAGCACTACTCCATTCCCCAATCCCCGTCGAGCTTACCACCCGAACTTGTAGCCAAACACGCCAGCCAACATGCGCAGCATTGGAAAAATCAAGGGTGGTGGCAGAAACTTCATGGTCGAAGGGGTTCCAGATAACGGAGTCTGCGCCAAAAGAGTCATTGAAGGTGTAGCGGAGATTGTAACATACCCGACCGAAATGGTAAATGGCATTAGCTCACAGGCTATCTAGCAAATGAGTGATTGATGCTACACTCAACTTATTCTACTACTTGTTCTATTCTGAGCTACCCCATTTGCTACGGCAGCGACTGGCAAATTCGGCTTTAAACTTTTCGCGATCTTCAGGACTCAAACATTCCATTTTAGCTTTCCAATATTTAGAGCCGCAACCTTTTCCATCGCGGACACGGATGCCTCCAAAAAGTATTTTAGAAAGAATGACCATACCAATGGCCATATAAAAATTAATCTCAGGCAATTTGAAAAGGTAGGTCATAATCCAATTCCACAGATACATGGTAACATACCCAAACGCTGCAATGGCCAATGCAAAAAGGATAAAGCCTCCGATTATTTTTAAAATCCATTTCATAGGTTATCGCATTTTTGTTTTTTGAAATAATTTAATCTACCAGCAATTCCTTATACAAATTTTGCAACCGACCGCGCAGGTGCAGAATTGCATAGCGTTTGCGCGACAGCAAGGTGTTGACGTTTTCTCCCGTCTTTTCCGAAATTTCCTGAAAGCTTTTGTCTTCAATTTCATGTTGGATAAATACTTCGCGCTGTTCTTCCGGCAACTCGGCCAACGCCTCCATCACCTTATCCATAATTAGCTTCTGCATCATGCCAGTATCAGGAGTGTTGAAATTCGACGGAAGAAAATCGGCAATGTCTAGCCGCTCCCCATCTTCGCCTGAGCGTATAGCGAAATGGTCTTCCAGCGAATCTGGTTTCTTTTTGCGATAGCGATCTGTAATTTTATTCCGTGCCACAGTAAAAAGCCACGAGGCCATCTGTTTAACGGGACGCATCAAGCGGTAGGTATTCACCAATTCAAAAAAAACATCCTGAAGAATATCCTCTGCATCTTCCTGCGTAGGTACCCGGCGACGTATAAAGTCTAAAAGGCGCTTGCGCTCCTTCTCAATGGTCAGGCGGATAGCCTCATTTTGGCGGTTATCCATTGTCAATTGTAAGTTTACCATCTGCTTATTTTCTATTAGAAATAAGACGGAAGGGGTGGGTTTATATTTTATACGGGTGATGCAATCTTATGAAGCACAATATACGATATACTTATCTGTAAAGAATGATTCGTCAAAATAATCGGAGATGGGAACTTGCTGAACCTTTTTTAGCCCTATAATTTCACTTGCAAAATCTCCACCTTTCAAGCATATTAGTCCATTGGGAATTTCGTGTTGGCTTTTGGATAGATATTTTCCATGAGTCCAACGTCGCAAATCTAAAATTGGGGCTACTGCTCTTGATACAATAAAATCATATTGAAAATCCATTTCCTCGGCTCGAGCGTGAAAGGTGAAGATATTTTTAAGCGGAAGAGCATCTTTCACCGCTTCGACTACTTTTAGCTTTTTGCCGATCGAGTCCACCAAATGGAAACGTACTTCAGGAAACAAGATGGCCAAGGGGATAGCCGGGAAACCACCACCGGTTCCAAGATCCATAATTTTAGCACCATTTTTAAACGAAATGAATTTAGCGATACTCAAAGAATGGAGGACATGTCGCGCATAGAGGTTGCCTATATCCTTTCGGGAAATGACATTGATTTGCTCATTCCATTCAGTGTAAACCTTTTGGAGAGAAGAAAACTGGTAAATCTGCTCTTGAGAGAGGGTCGGAAAATATTTAAGAATGAACTCCATGACGTATGCGATAAACCTTCAGGGTTCACCTGGCTGGCTTCATCAAAATTTTTCCTTACTGTGCTTCAAAGCCTGATAAAGCATATCCTTTGCACGAAACAACTGCGCCTTGACTGTGCCAAGCGGTATGTCGAGTTTTTCTGATATTTCTTCATAAGAAAACTCTTCCAGATAGCGCAATTCCACTAATGCTTTATACTTGGGAGCAAGACTTTCAACCGCTACCCGGATTTTCTGCGCGCGCTGCTCTTTCATCATGGTTTCTTCCGGATCTGGAGCATGATCTTTCACTACGAAATTAGATGTTTCTCCTTCATCGGTATCCTGAGTTTCCTCTAAAGAAGAAGTTTGCAATCTTTTCTTGCGCAGATAATCAATACCATTATTTGTAGCGATTTTAAACAGCCAAGTGGTAAAAGCAAAGTCTGCGGAATAATTAACGATGTTGTTAAAGGCTTTTGCAAAAGCCTCCTGAGTCAAATCCTCTGCATCATCGCGGTTGTGCACCATTTTGAGCATAATATAGAACACCGAATCTCGGTAACGTCGCATCAATTCTCCAAACGCTACCTGATCTCCTTTCTTGGCCTTAACCACCAAGTCTATATCTTCTTGGGCTCTGGCTGAAAATTTTGAATTTAAGTCTTCCAATGGTCTTTAGGTTGAAGCAATAATAAGAAAAATAATGCCACTAAATATCCGGCATACACCAAATCAAGCACCGGAGAGAAAAAACGCAGATCTTGTTGTCCGAGTTTTTCAAATACCCGGAAAGAAAGCAAAAGTTTCATTCCTATAATTCCGAAAAATATTCCCGAAACCAAAGAAAGTGAAGTGCCTTGCCATAGTAAGACTACAAAAAGAGCATAGAAAAAAATGAGTGAACCAGTAAATAGAAACAAGAGAAGTTGGTGAATGAGTTTATAATGAAATCCGGATCGAAGGTGTCTTTTCTTTTGCTTGAGCCAGTCTGAAAATGATTCTTCAGGATTGGAATAAGTAAACGCATCTTTATCAATACAAATTTCGACGTTCTTAGCATTAGCCACCGCGTTGACAAATAAATCATCATCACCGCTCAATAAATTTTTATTCTTTTCAAAACCGGTGAACGAAGTAAATAGCGCTTTCCTATAAGACAGATTCCTTCCTACACCCATATATGGGATTCCTGATTTTGCAAAACCAAAATATTGAAGGGCCGTGATGAAATTTTCGTAGCGGATCAATTGATTTAGAAATCCTTTCTTTTTTTCAAAAGGAGTGTCCGAGAACAATTTGAGTGCCGTGCATATAGGTGCCCATCATCTTCGCCAGCCAGTGGGTAGTTGCCGGACGGCAGTCGGCATCGGTTACCACAATCGTATCATAGGTTGCCACTTCTATCCCTTTCATCAGCGCATATTTCTTGCCGGCGATGGTTTTCTTTGTTTCTTTCTCAATATGGACGATTTTCATGTTCTCGTTTCGCTTGTAAAAATCTACCAGCACATCTATCGTCTCGTCATCGCTTTGATCGTCCACCACTATCACTTCAAACTGTTTGTATTGTTGTATTAAGATGATTTTCAGATTCCGCATCAAATTTTTGGCTTCATTTTTTGCGCAAATAACTACGGATACCGGCGGAAGCATTTCCGGCAATGTGCGAAAACCACGTACAAAATTTAATCGCGAAAAGACCAATAGATAATAGGCCAACTGCAAACCCGCGCATCCGATGAATAGTTGCAGTGTTAAACTCATAATGCCGCAAAGAAAATAATTCAAGGAATTGAGGGAATTGAAAGTTATCCTCACAAATAGCTGACCATTCTCTTTTTGGGTATGTATTCATTAACTGAATTAGAATTGCAACTTTGCACCACAATGATTTCTGAATGAAAAAAAATACGCTTGCCCTTTTTCTTTGTTGCCTAACTTCTTTTCTTTTTGCTCAACCTAAGACTGCAAAGGTTTTCACTCAACAAGATTGGGAAAAACTCAGCCAACACAATAAAGATTCAATCAATAAAAAGATCTTTCAAAAATTTGAGGAAGCCAGAAAGCAAAGTGCTTCGGCTGAAGGATCGAATGCTTTACAAACGATACAAGAAGCCCTTCAAAATCCAACAGCTACCAAATCTCTGACACTTCATTCATTTCCAAAGTCTTTATTGCCCAGCGAGATAAACCGGTTAACCAATCTGGAAGAATTCACTTGTCTTCAATGTAAGAATCTCGATCTGTATGCTCTTTTCACTCAATTGTCTTCCTTTAAAAACCTGAAAAGACTTAATCTTTCCGGAGGGAATTACAAAACACTTCCGTCCAATATTAATCTGCTTCAAACTCTGGAAGAGTTATCCCTGAAGGATAATAATTTTGTATCTCTACCTGATTCATTTTCTGTACTCAAAGTATTGCGAGTACTGAATTTAGAGCACAATCCATACCTATATGATGAATCAGTATACGAGCGCCTCCAAACCATGAAGGTGGAGCGACTTAATTTGTCGGCTGGAGGATTGTTTGAAATAAATCCTAAAGTGGGATTGGTTACCTCGTTGAAACAACTGGATATTTCAGTAAACGATATTAAAGTGCTCCCACCGACTTTCGCACAACTGAAACAGTTAGAATACTTGAATCTTAATGAAAACCTCCATCTCGATCTTCAGCAGATGGTAACAACGCTTACCAAACTTCCTGCGCTGAACGAATTGCATTTGCAGGAATGTGAAATCAATAATCTTCCGCTTGAAATAGGTCAATTGTTAAACCTCCGTACACTTAACCTTAAAGCCAACCGTCTCACTGCCCTTCCACTCACTTTTGGGAATCTCAACCGGCTGCAATTTCTAGACTTGGGTTATAAAGAAATGGGTACCCGTATGAATAAAATCTCAGACCTCGGACCGGGCTTTATTCAACTAACCAATCTACGAAATCTTAATCTGGCAGGTAATTCTATCGCGAGCCTGCCCGATGGTTTTGCCAATCTAAAACAACTGGAAACCTTAAACCTTCAACTAAATAAATTGAACGCTTTCCAGTTGCGATTACTAACTTTAACAGACTACAGATACTCGATTTGAGTCTCAATGAAATCAACATCATTCCTGATGCCATTGAAAATCTTACCGCATTACAAAGCCTTCTAATAGACGGAAATTTCTTTTTAACCCCTGATAAAAAGATTAAGATACTTCCCGAATCTCTTTGCGCCTTGACTTCGCTCACCACTTTATCACTCAAGGACCATGCAATTGAACAGTTGCCTTCTTGCATCGGTTCGCTCACTGTTCTTCAACATTTATATTTACGGGATAATCTGCTTTCCACCTTGCCTTCATCCTTCGCACAGCTTAAAAATCTTAAAACTCTTGATTTAAAAGCTAATGAACTTATAGAGCTTCCTCTAGGATTTGAGAAGCTGTCTTCACTCGCAGAACTTAATCTTTCTATGAATCCTAAATTGAAGTTTGATGTTGCCAAGACTATTTTTCTGTCTATGAAACACCTGAGCCTGCTAGACCTTTCCTACAATAATATCTCACTGGAGCAAATTACTCCGCTGCGTATCGCCTTGCCAGATTGTAAAGTCCTCAATTGGAGCTACAAGAAAAAGTAAATGATGGAATACGGGTTTCCGAAATGGAAATAATAAATGCTTGGCGAAGAAGTTAATTAGTCCATCAGGTTATCAGCCTGATGTTTATAATACTGCCAATAGGAAATGATCAATCGGGACTGAAAGGCGCTTATCATAATTAAACTTCCGGTTCCGAAAAGGGTGAGCATGAGATACAAATACTTGAACACCCCCTCTTTCACTTCATCGTAGAAGATTATTTTAGGAAACCCGAAATCTTCTGTGTAGAAGTTCTGGTACAACAACAAAAGTTTCTGCTCGTGATACATTAGAAACATAAACAGAGTTAGATTTATAACAAAAAGCAGAAACCGAATCCATGTTGGCCGTAGAAATGGAAGTGTTTTAAATAGAATAGAATAGCGAAAGTAGGTTAGTGAAATAAAGATAAAGGTTCCAAAAATTTTCCAATAGATAAAGTCCATCTTTGAAGTGATTGGATACATAAGAGCATGGACGAGAATCCCTGTAAGAATTAGCCAAATCAATTCCTTAACAAGATGAAGGATATTTGCACGAGTCAGCAGCCTGTTCATTTAAAAACGATTATTGCGATAAAATTCTTCCAGCTTCATTTCTTCTTTCAATACTTTACTGAATTCCAAAGTATCTGTAAACCCCATCTGTATGGTCCGTTCAATAAGTTCTTTAGAAATAGGAGCATTGCCATTTTTTGAATAAACTAAACTCAGTCCCAATAGATTACTAATCGGTATATCTTTCTTCAACAAGGCGCTGTCTGCATATAATTGACTATTTCTAGTGTCGCCTTCTTTTGAATACAAAAGAGCGAGGTTGAAATAGTTTTCTGCAGTAGAGTCCTGAAGAGCTAAAGCATTCATAAAATAGGTTTTAGAGGAATCTATCATACCCAATGCACTATAGGTCGTGCCTAAAGACGAATAGAAGGATGATTTCCATCGGTTTAACTTGATGGCTTTATGATAAGACAACCGAGAGGCATCATAATCCTTCTCAAGAAATTGGATGCTTCCCAAGAACCCCCAGCCATCTGCACTTTCCGGAAATTCATGAAGATATTCGTTCAGTTGATTTTTGGTAGAATCTAAAGGAACCTTTCCATACGAGCGATAGATATTTCTGTATCCGCTGTAAAAGCGATTTTCTTCAGGATCTTTTGAAGGCCCGGTATTATTCTGACAATTATTGAATCCAAAGCAAATTAACAATAGAGAACCGACGAGCTTTAGTTTCATTTGGCGGCAATTTTACTATATATTCTGTCAAGTTGGAGCATCCTTTGTCATTAATCGAAGAGGCAACGATCCTTCCAAGATAATTTAAGATTCATACAGATTTGTATTTTAGCCCGCGATTTTCATTGATTTATTCATCATATATTTATGTACAAGTTTCTTTCTGTAGTTCTGCTAACGAGCGCTTGCCTTTTAATTTCAAATGTTTTTGCTCAAACGGGTTGCCCTGCAGTCAGCACAATTGATGAGGTGCTGTTGCCCTGTGGACAAAACTGTACCACATTAACCGCCACCGCTTTTAGTGCAGCACAAACCACTTCCTATACGGTGGACTCTATTTCATATAATCCTCCCTTTCCGTTTAACACAGGTAGCCCCATTTTGGTGAACATTGATGATCGCTGGTCTAATGTGATAAATCTCCCCTTCAATTTTTGTTTTTTTGGCGTGCCTTATAATAAAATCATTGTAGGATCAAACGGTGTTGTTTCCTTTACTACAACCAATACCGGCACTACAAACAACTGGCAGATTGCCGGACCAATACCACGCGTGACGCCGACAGATATTCGTAATTGTATCATGGGGCCTTGGCAAGACATGGACCCAACCTATCGTGGCAATATTTATTACCAAATCAGTGGAACGGCCCCTTGCAGAAGGTTTGTTGTTTCTTGGAACCAGGTTCCTATGTATGGCGATCTCAATAGTTTTTCACCGGGCTATTGCCAGAATCAGGCACTTCCCTCCACCCAACAAATTGTTCTGTATGAAACCACAAATGCTATTGAGTCCTATATTCAAAGCAAGGAGGTTTGCTCAGACTGGAACAAGGGGTGGGCTATTCAGGGAATTCAAAACGCTGCAGGAACCGTAGCCTATACTGTGCCGGGCCGAAATGCTACACAGTGGTCTGCTACCAATGATGCGTGGAGATTTACTCCCGCAGGCTTGCCCAATTTTACTATTTCCTGGTTTGATGAAGCCGGTGCTTTATTAGGGAATGGCACCTCTCTTCAAGTATGTGCCGATAGCATCACCAAATTCACCGTTCAGGCTGAATACACTAACTGTGACAATAGTACCATCATCGTCAGCGACACGGTTAGATTGATCGTTAAAAATCCGTTAGATACTTTGAAAGCAAACCTTTCTTACAATCCGTTGGTTTGTTATGGAACCCAAGAAGCCTCTGCCTCAGTGAACATTACCGGAGGCCCGGCTCCCTATACCTACAAATGGAGCAATCTGAATGATTCCTCCTCAGCAAACAATCTTGTGGTGGGCGATTTCAGCGTGACGGTTACCGATGCTTTTCAATGTTCGGCTACTTCGAGTGGTAGTTTTAATCGTTCTACCCAAATCTGGTACACCTCTATTCTTGATTTACATCTATGCGAAGAGCCTGCCTATGGCAATTTAAGTATTATAGATACCGGAGGAGTAGGCAGCGCGGGATCGCGCACTTATCTTTTGGCAGGTATTGATACCAATACCACCGGGCAGTTTAAGAACGTACCATCGGGCAACTATGTGTTTACGATCAAGGATAGTATTGGCTGTACAAGTGTTGGCACTTTGACCATTCCTGAAAGTGCGGCAAATGACAGTTTCCTGATTGTGGCCGATTCCACCACGTGCTTTGGTGCTCAGTTCAATGATGGAACGATTACGATTACTCCCGCTGAACCCAATTCGGTTTATCAATATTCTATTGATGGCGGTGCTACCTTCCAGTTTGATACTGCTTTTAACGATGTGCCGGCAGGAACATATAACATCGTTATCAAAAATCTTGTTTTTGGTTGCATATACAATCACTCGGCGGTGGTCGGAGCGCCGGAACAAATATTTGTAGATGCCAAGCCAGATACCATCGTAACGCCTCCAATATGGCACAATCAATCAGTGTCCCAAAATTTCCATAATCCGGTTTACTCTTGGTCGCCAATGGTTGGATTGGATTGTCCTTCTTGCGACACGGTAACTGCTATTGTTAATGCCTACACTATTTATTATGTAACGGTGAGCGAGGCAGCGAACAATAATTGTTTTGTGTTTGATTCGGTCATTGTTGTCGTAACGAATGGTTATGAAATGCCGGATGCTTTTACCCCGAACAACGATGCTAAAAATGACCTGTTTGGCCCGGTAACTTCTGGTATCTATACCATCACAGCATTCAGAATATATAACCGTTGGGGACAAATGATATACAACGCATTGACTGACTGGGATGGAAGGTTTAAAGGGAAAGAACAACCCGTCGGCACCTATTCATATTATATAGAGGTAGAAATCCCCAATGCAGACCGCCCGGGCCAGATGAAGGTGGATAGCCGACAGGGTTCTGTCACGCTGTTGCGCTAAACCGCTCTTCTCCATAGGTTTTTCAGATCAAAAAAATAAAAATCATCCTTTGGGGAGATGAAAAAAGGCCCTTGCATCTTGGGAATAGCATATCCGAAGCACAGAATAGCCCTTGCTATTTTGGAAATAGTATATCTGAGGCTCAATATAAGCAATACCATTCTGAGAATGGCTATTCTTTCAGGGATGAAATTGAGCAGCCCTGATTTTAGTCAGAGGTTTTGCCTGATTGATGATCCTCTTCTAAATTTGAAAAGACCAGGGTATCCTTTCCATATTGGTAACTTCCAAACTCGGCACTCCGAAATCTTCAATCACTTTGCCCTTCAGCAGATAACATCCTTTGCCGGTGAAAGGGTATTTGCTGATAGAGGGAGGAAAATGTACCGTGTCGAACAACTGACCCGCCGCATCCGTAAACGAACCAAAATACATGACATCGCCATGAAGTGTACGAACCTTCTTGATATTCACATAATAGCCAATCAGGTAAATGATATTCCCCAGATGCTTCATCAGTTCATCCGCACATACGGTCCCTTTATATTGTTTTCGGAGAAAGCCAAATGGTGAAGTATAGGGGAATGAAAGAATCTTGATCTCGTTCACCACGTCATCATAAACTTCATATTCGAGCGGTGGCAATTCCTGAGAAGGAGTACTTGTTTCAAATAATTCTTTCCTAGGAATTGTCTTCTTTGCTGAACCTAAAAGCAGGTGTGCATTCCACAACAGTTCTTTGCTGGCCTTGCCTGTAAAACGAAATGCTCTAATGCGAATAAGAATTCTAAGCTGTTCTAACGAAATAGCAACGCGCTTGGTAAAGTCGTTCAGATTTCTGAAGACGCCTCCGTCTTGTTTTGCCTGAAGTATATTTTTTATCACAACTTGCTCTATATCCTTAATGAGACCTAAACCCATAAAAATTGTTTTGTTTTGTAGCGTGGCTAGATAATCGCTGCTGTTTACACAAGGCAACTCTACCTGTGCTCCGATCATTTTTGCCTCGTGCAAATAGAATTCAGTGGAATAAAATCCTCCAAAATTATTCAACACGCCGGTCATGAACTCGATGGGGTGATAGGCTCGCAAATACAAACTTTGATAGCTTTCCACAGCATAGGAAGCCGAATGTCCTTTTGCGAAAGAGTATCCGGCAAAACTTTCTATCTGTCTCCAGATTTCTGATACTTCTGCCTCTGGATATTCTCGCTCCTTACAATTGGAAAAGAACTGTTTTTTCACCTGTTGGAACTCTGCCCGCGATCGAAACTTGCCTGACATGCCTCTTCTCATCACATCTGCTTCTTCCAGCGTTAGCCCTGCATATATATGAGCCACCCGAATCACATCTTCCTGATAAACCATCACCCCGAATGTTTCGGGCATAATTTCTAAAAGTTTGGGATGGGCATCTTTTCTTCTTTCCGGATACCGATATCGGAGGATATATTCTCGCATCATCCCCGAACTGGAAACCCCTGGACGAATCACGGAACTAGCCGCTACTAAACCGAGATAGTCTTCTACCTGAAGTTTGCGCAATAACTGACGCATGGCCGGTGATTCTACATAAAAACATCCAATGGTATTTCCTTCTCTCAGCATTTTCTTAATCCGCTTGTCTTCTTTGAAATCTTGTATCCGGTGAATATCAATCTCCTCGCCTTTATTCTTTTTCACCAACTCCACTGCATCTTTAATATGACCCAGACCGCGTTGCGAAAGTATGTCGAACTTATATAGGCCGACATCTTCCGCTTCCAGCATCGAGAATTGCGTAGAAGGAAAACCCAGGAAATAATTCCAGCGCAGTATAATAGGTAATTGGTTTTTCGGAAATCAATATACCACAAGCATGGACACTAAGCTGATTGGGTAAGCCATGAATATGCGAGGCATATTTCAAGACCAACTTACTGTATGGATCGAGATTTGATTTGACTGAAACATCCGACTGTAACTGTGCTATCTCATCATCGGGCAAGCCAAACACCTTGCCAATTTCACGAATGCAGGATTTGCGTTCAAAGGTGCTGTAACTGCCTACTAGCGCAACGTGGTTCTTATACTTGCCGAAAATATATTCACGAACGGCATTGCGGTCTGTATGGGAAAAGTCAATATCAAAGTCGGGAGGATTTTTTCTGCTGGGGTTGATAAAGCGTTCAAAGTATAGGTCCAGTTCAATTGGATCTACGTCGGTGATTCGCAAACAATAGGCGACCAAACTATTTGCTCCACTTCCTCTGCCAATATGAAAAAATCCTTTCTCTGAAGCGAATCGTACGATATCCCAATTGATAAGAAAATAAGCAGTGAAGTTGAGTTGATGAATGGTTGCAAGTTCTGTTTTCAGTCGTTCTAAAATGTTCGAGGTTGGATTATTGTAGCGATAAAGCAAGCCCTCACGAGCTAATTGAGTCAGCAGCTTTCCATCCTCTTCTTCATTTGCCATAAAGCATTTTTTGTTTTTACTTTGACCAAATTTGAAATCAATGAATGGGTTTTCAAGTAGCTGTTTGGTGCTTTCAATTGCTTCCGGATAGTCTTTGAATATCTTGATCAAGTCTTCGGGCGACATCAATTTATCCTCTTCATTTCCCTGTTCCGTTTTGGAAGTTTACTCAGTAGGATGTTATGAAAGATAGCCCGTAGTAAACGGTGCGTATTAAAATCTTTTTTGTTTCTGAAAAGATGCAGTGGGTAGCATCACAAATTTATTTCGGTCTATCTTCTTTCCATATAACCTGAACGCGAGAATATCAGATGGGCGTAATCCAATCCATTCGTTCTGCTTTAATGTGATTTTTACATCTCTCTTCCAAGGATAGATGATGGTGCAATTTAGCAATGCAAGAGGATTGCAGGGAATCGGTTCGTGCTTCATCGTATAGACGGAAAGAAATTCATTCAACTCTCTGAATCCTTCTAAATTATTGGCAATCCCGATATACAATTGCTTCGTGCTTTGCCTGAAGTCAACCCCTATAACCGGATGAATATGATACTTCGGCGCTTGACGCATGAAATCTAAACAGCCGGAAGTGTTATTGATGTCGGTTAGTGCGAGATTGGTTACTCTGTTGTCCTTCGCGTATTGCAACAGTTCCTCTATGGACATTACTCCATAGTTAAAACTAAATTAAAACTATGACTGTTCAAAAACATAAACTACGCTCACTCTTTATTTCTCATTCTACAACTAAGCATGCCGATGTGCCGGTGGAGTAGGAGGCTCACCTGTCCAGGGATCCCAAACACCCATGTTTTTTACATCCATGATTTGAGCCCTTGTAACTATCCGGCTATTCTTATACTTCTTACGCAGATAATCCATTTGTTGGTAGAGCTGAATCAATTCTATAGAGTCCTCCAGAAGATTAATCTGATGTCCTCCACTTACCAGATGGCTGCATTTCATCCCAATTAACCGGACCAGTTGTCGCCGACTAAACAAAGTGTCAAAAATTTCCAGTGCTTTCCGGATGAGAATATGATCACAACTGGTGTAAGGTATCCGAACCTGTTTGGAATAGGTCTGCATATCTGAGTAGCGCAGTTTTATCGTGATACAAGCAGTCAGTTTATTGCCCAGACGCAATTGATACGCCAATCCCTCTGCCATAGCGCGTAAAATAGTTTGGAGCTTTATTATATCAATAGTATCTCTATCGAAGGTTCTTTCAGACGAAAGCGATTCTCGCTCATAATACGGTTTTATCGGAGTATTGTCTATGCCCTGAGCTTTCAGCCAAATAGTTTGTCCGTTTCTGCCCAATATTTTCTCCATGGCTTTTTCAGGTATATTTTGCAGGGTGCAAATAGTCTTGATACCAAGTTCGCTCAATACCTGATATGTTTCATTTCCGATCATGGGTATTTTGCGAATAGAGAGGGTGCCAAGAAATTTTTTTCTTCTCCCCAATCTATCTGTTTGGCTCGATTGGGTTTAGCTTCTCCGGTGGCTACTTTTGAAACAGTTTTATTCTGTGATATGCCCATTGAGATTGGCAACCCCGTTTCATCAATAATTTTCTTACGTACTTCATTGGAGTATTTAGCAATACCAAATACTCCATCCATCCCCGTCATATCCAGATAGAATTCATCCACCGAGGCTTTCTCTACCACAGGCATTTTTTCGCGGAGTATTTCAGTAACCATGTGAGTATTTCGAATATCTGGAGGAATCTCCTTTCACCACCAATGCTATAGGACAAAGCCGCCTCGCTATCTTCATAGACATTCCAGAGTGGATGCCGAAACTTCTTGCTTCATAACTACAGGAAGCTACAACGCCCCGGTCGCTGACTCCTCCCACTAAAACAGGTTTATTTTTTAGCTTATCGTTCAACAAGCGCTCCACAGATACAAAAAAGGTATCCAGATCTAAATGCACAATACTTCTTTCATTAGCCATATCTATCTTCATAAGGTTCTATTTAATGTGACACAAATAATGTCATTCTTATGGTTGTAATTTAGACATTATTATCTTTGAACTATAAAATCTCATTATGAATAATTTTTTTGGCAGTAACGTCAGAGTATTGCGAGAGCGCAAAAAACGCTCACAGCAAGAGATGGCCGAGTTGTTTGGCCTGACGCGAAGTGTTCTTAATAATTACGAGCACGGACTTTCGAATCCATCTATTGATAACCTGATGAACATCTCAGAGTATATCAACATCAATATAAATACCCTTCTCTCTGTTGATTTCAGAAAGCTATCAGCGAAGCAATTGAATGAATTGGAGATGGGACTTGACGTTTATGTTAAAGGGAGCAGACTGCGAATCTTAGCTACGACTGTTAATGACAAGAATGAGGACAATGTAGAGTTGGTTTCAGTTAAGGCTAAGGCAGGCTACGCAACAGGATATGGCGATCCAGAGTTTGTCAGCAAACTTCCTGCCTATCAGTTTCCATTTTTACCCAAAGACAAAAAGCACCGCGCCTTTCAAATCAGTGGTGATTCCATGCTGCCTATTCCCGACCGCTCATGGATAGCCTGTCATTATTTAGAAGATTGGAATGATATTCAGAATGGTCAAGGATATGTTATTGTTACAAAAGATGAGGGAGTTGTATTTAAGAGAGCCTATAACCGCATCAAACAAGATGGAACGCTCTTATTGGTTTCGATGAATTCAATTTATCAGCCTTACGAAATTCAAATCAGCGAAGTGTTGGAGGTCTGGAAATTTTCGTTGAAATTTAGTAGTGAGATGATGGAGGGGTAAGCGATTACTTCTTTAACGATGCTTCGTGAAAATATATTCAGGAATGGCAACATCGAACTGGATACTGATAACAATAAAATTGGGTTACTTATATTTCATCGGGGTTTCCGTTTCAGGCACCCCAGACGAAATAGCATCATAGCCACAGGGTTCTTTTGTTCTAAAATCATTTTCAAAAAGATCCCACACGGATAAAACAACAGCAGATGGTTATTTGCCTTGATGCAATAATTTTCCCAAGTCCTTCGTTATAATATTAAACCGACCCAGCATGGCACACGACTACCTAACCAAATCCAGATTTTATGTACCCACAGATCAGGCAGGTAGTTTTCTTCTTCATCGTGCTGCTGACGGCACTTCAAACCAATGCGCAGGAAAAGCGCGAACGATTGCTCAACAAAATATTTTACGAAAAGCAAGGGGGTAACTTCTCGCTTGGGGTTCGCAATACGGTTAGCCTGTTCAATCATGGCAATTGGCGAGAGATCGGTACCGGTGTAGGAGGACACTTCCGTCTTCAGTTGGCAGACAGGGTGAATACCGAATGGTTTGCGGATGTGCTGCCGGCAAATATTCAAAACAAGGCTTCCCGCATGGATTATCACGTGGGTTGGAGCGTGATGTTTTATTTGCTGAATACAAAATCCTTTACCCGAAAACTTACGCCCTATGTGTTAGCTGGTCATTGCTTTGACATCACCAATATTAGAATCAATGGGGAGAACGGAGATCACCGGAGCCGGTTCAGTTCTGCCGTGCAAGCTGGCTTGGGCTGTCATTATAATATCACTCCTCGATTCGATATTTCTTTAGCGGCGCAGTATATGATTCATCTTGGCAAGGAACTCCATGCTGAAGAAAATGAAGCCGGTGAGATGGAAATTGAATTGCATAAAAATGCCGGATGGGAAGGGCACCTGCTTCTTACTCTTAGTGTTAACTATAAAATCTACAAGTTATGGAACCGCAAAGCATCATGAATAAAAAGGGGATCAGGCTTTTGACATTTCTCATTGCATTGCTCATCTTTTATCCGTCTGATGCTCAAAGAATTTGGGAACAGCGAAAAGGGAGCCTGCGCACACAGGGAAATTTGGGCGGAGGATATTTGTTTGCTCAAAAACAAATAGTAGCTTATCTGAATGGGGAGGCAGAGGTTTTTTTTGAAGACCTCTTTGCCTATACCGGTGGTGTTTGTTTTTCTTTTTCCACCCTGCAGAAAGACCAAGCTGGCATCAAAGTGAATCATGCGCTTTTCAGCGGCGCTAATTTTCATTTCTTAAAACCAGGTCGGTGGGATCCATATATTGGTGTGGCGCCGGGGGTAGCAGTGGTTAGGTCAGTTTACAGAGGTGATGATGAACTAAAACTTAGTCCCTATGTCGTCGCCCCGATTATTTCAGGGCAAATAGGATGCAACTTTTATGTAAGTACGTTGCTTCACTTCTTTGTGAAGGTGCAGGGGGTGACCGGACAAATGTTGTCGAAGTCTCCGGGGGCTTCTCAAAGGATGGATGAACTGAAATTTATGGGTGGTTTGGGATGGAACCTACGTCTTTGGAAACCCAAGGCAAGGGATATTTGAAAAGCAAGAGAAAAACACTCGTAAGAAAAATAAAGGCCCTGTCAGGTCAGATGTCCCTTTTAAATCCCGTGATTCCTATATTGGTGGAACTATCCATACCATCAATATTCAGCATAGGTTTCAGGTAACTCATTTATTTTTTCAACGATGCCTTGTTGAAGATATACTCAGGAATAGCGGCATCGAACTGGATACTGATAATAATGAAATCTGTCCCCTTGCCATCTTTCAGCATATCCTTATAATTGATTTTCTTGGGGAACCACCGGTTGCCCACCTTGCTTACTTCGTTCATCACAGTTTTCTTTAAAAGCTGTCCGCTTTTAGCAAAGAGTTCTTCCTGAAGAGGTACAAACCGTTCCTGATCAATCCACTCTTTCCTTTTTGCGTAAGATACATCATCCACTTTTGCATTCAGCTCCAGCACCCATACTTTTCTGCCAGCCATCGTTTCCTCCCCTACAACTTTTGCATGATACATATCAATGAGTTTTCTTCTTTCCATCATGTCTTCATAAGATAAGTCAGACCCCATCACCGATTGGCGTAACAAATGTCCTGAAATCTGAATGGTACGGTCAGATGAGGGGGAATAAGTCCAAAGCCGGTCTCCCAGCTTTAGCATTTTTGTTCCCTTTTCTCTTTCTGGGGCCAGATATTCGATGAATGATTGATCTTCCCCTTTCGAGTATCCTTTGGAAGTAATAGTTCTGTCCTCTCTGCGCCCGTGAACGACCATTTGCGATTCAGACACGCTCGTTTCGGAGGTCATATTAGCATCTACTCTTTTCAAAATTGTTTCTGCGTCGGGACTTGTTGCTAATAAAATGGATAAGGCGGATGAGAGTATAAATGTCATTAAGTATTTCATTTGTCTTTTGTTTCGTTTGAAAATTAAACTTCCAATTCTTTGAATAATGTAGCGGTTTCTCTTTTATAAACGCCAATGCCTGAAAGTAGGTTGCCTAAAACCGTAGCGACTAATCCTGGAATAAATCCAATGTAAAGTAAGTCGGGAGTAAACTTGGCGCGCATCACAGATGGCATCATCATACTTGAATTCTTCACCGCGTTGCCTATGTCCAAACCATTAATCTGTAGATAAAAGACCAGCGCTAAACCAATGGCAGTACCCACAACCGAACCGATGCTTCCTATCATGATTGCCTCAAATACTATAGAACGGTAGATATGCCCTTTGGATTCGCCCAGCGCTAGCCTGATTCCATATTCCTGATAGCGGCGCAGGCCGCCTAAAAGTCCGGTGTTCCACAAGACGATGGACATAGCCAATACGAAGACGCCGATAAAAATAGTAGAAAAGGAATCAACCAAATCAATGTAGCTGGCTAGGTTGTTTTGCTCTTTTAAACGAACCATTACCGGTGCAAATTCATCTTTGCTATCCTTGTATTGTGCATTGAATTGACTGGCAATCCGTTCGGCCTTTTCGTCCACATACACGCCGTCCTTCAAATAACCCAGTACTTCTCCGGCACCATCTTCCATATCCAGCATTTGTTGTGCATCGGCAATATCTACCACAATTGTACCTTTATCCAGCGCTGCTGCACCAAAGCGGACGGTGCCACAAATTGCGAAGTTTTGAAAGCTCATACTTCCGTTCACGGTGGTCCCGAAATAAGTAACGGTGTCGCCTATATGTAATCCCAATTTTTTTGAGAAATCATGGCCGATAAGAGCTTGTCCTCTTTGCTGAGGTATGGTTCCGGTGACTAAAGATTTCTTGATGTTTAACCGTTCTGCTTCACCGCTTTTGGTATTGAGCAGTTCCAGAGCCATACCGTGGCCGGGCCCTGTGCGCGAGTATTTCCGGTACTATCAGGCACATCAATCAACCCTCCAAAACGAATGCGTTCTACCCAAAATACATCGGGGAACTCTTTCCTCACCGAATCCAATAATTCATTGACACCAATGAAGCCTAGATCGTTGGGCAATTGATCTTTATTTTCAGCATAGGCCCGAGTCATTATTTTGACATGCCCGGTTTCGTATCTGGCATTCTGGTCAATGATATCACTCATAGTGCCCCGCATAAACCCGCTCAATGCGATTGTGAGCATCACGCCAATCGTAACGATAATGACTGGCAATAAGCTTCTGTTCTTATCCCGGAGGATTCCTTTCATCAAAAATTCAATCATTGTATTTTCCCTTTTAAAGCGTCTACCCGATTCATCGTTGCAATTTTTCTAGAAGGCAAAAGGCTGACAATGGTAGATGAAATGACCACGAGTGCAATCGTACCTAAAATCAGATCTGCGCTGAAGGCTGGATATATGGTACTGGGTAGAGTAACTCCCATTTCATCCGATGATACAGGTATGGATATACCTGTATACGTCAAATAAATAAAGAATGGAGTACTATATGCCGTTCCGACTAATACCGCCAGAATACTGTTCATACTTCCTTCTATGGTAAATAGTGTTACCACTTGTGCTCGCGTCATTCCTAAGGATATGAAGGTGCCTATTTCACGCTGTCTTCTAAAAACGGACAACACCTGTGTATCGAAAATTGCAAGCAAGGCGATAGCCAACAGCAGAATATAAATAAAGGCATCGCCGATCCGTTCAGAGTTTAATATTTTCCTCATGTCTGCCAACAGCAGGTACTGGCTTTTGAAATTCCAATTCGGAAGCGCCTTCTCTTTAAAATTTTCTCCGGCAATAAAAAAGGTAGCATTGTTTTTTAAGCCGGTCATCTGCCAGAGTTTTTGAATTGAAATCCAAATCTGTCCCTGATCAACTGAGGGGACATTACAACTAAATATTCCAACAATCGTGACAGGGGCGGCATCAAAAATTCCATTTTTATCCCGCCACCGCATCAGTACTTCATCGCCCACCTTTAGATGTGCCGACTCCGCCATCCGCTTACCGATAATTGCTGGAATTTCAGCAGAACTTTCCAATAATAGTTTAGTTGGCAATTTAAGAACAGTCTGACTGGTGCTGATTCCTTTTAACAAGACAGAAACCATTCTCCCGCTTGGAAAGATAGCTGCCTGCCTTATTAATATCGGCGACAGATCCTGGTATTGATTGCCGTCTAAAACACCGTGCCCATCGGTAATGGTAAATGGATCATAAGGGTCATAGTTTTTATTTTCCAAGTGACCTGAACCAATTTCCCAGTTTATTAAATCGCGGGTGGCTTGTTCTTTCCATCCGGTCACAAACCCGTTGATAAGTATGATAATTACAAAAGCAAATGAGAGTACACCCACCGTAAGCAAAGTGCGAAGTCCGGCTCCTATCAGATTCTCATATGCTAATTGAAATGCTAGTTTCACTTTATAACATCCGTTATTGAACTTTCCCTTTAAGTGCATCTACCGGATTCATCGTTGCGATTTTTCTAGAAGGCAAAAAACTGACAATGGTAGAAGAGAGAACAACTAGAAGAATGGTACCAAGTATAAGCCCTACACCGTAAACAGGAAAAATTCTTTCTGCAACGGCCAAGCCAATATTTTGTGATGCCTTTGTCATCGGAATGCCAGTGTATGATATATATATGAAGAGTGGGATGCCGTAAATGCAACCTAAAGTAGTTGCGAGCAAACTGTTCATGCTTCCCTCTACAGTAAATATACCCACCACTTGTGCTCTGGTCATGCCCAGAGAAATGTAAGTACCGATTTCTCTTTGCCTTCTAAATACTGATAATACCTGTGTGTCAAAAATGGCTAAGAGTGCAATGGCTAAAAATAATAGATACATGATAGAGCCACTGACTCTTTTCATGGCGATAATATCGGTGATATCTTTTAGTAGGTCGGTTTGACTTTTGAATTTCCATCCGGCCATATCTGTTGGAGACGCGCTGGTTCCATTAATGTAAATCGTTGCATGGTTTTGCAAGCCGGTCATGTTCCAGAGTTTATCTATGGAAATCCAGATTTGGCCCATATCAACGGTAGGAACATTACAATCGAATATTTCGACGATGGTAATATTAGAAGCATCGAATGTCCCGTTCTTATCGCGCCAGCGTATCAATACTTCATCACCTACTTTCAGCTTCGTAGAGGCTGCCATTCGCTTGCCTATAATTGCTGGAACGGGAGCTGTGCTTTCCTTTAGCCTTTGTGTTGGCAGTTTTAAAATATGTTGATTGACATCAATTCCTTTCAGCATAGCGCCAATCATTCTTCCCTGTGGATATAAGGATGTCGAACGAATCAGCACCGGTACCAAATTTTGTTTTTCTGCATTGGGAAAAACTCCATGAGCATCCTGCAAACTAAATGGATCGTAAGGATTGTAGTTAGGGTGAAGCAATTGTCCCTTTCCGTATTCCCAGGCGATGGTGTCGCGCTTGGCCTGTTCATTCCAACCATCTAATAGTCCGTTGTAAAAAATGATGACCACGAAGGCAAAGGACAAAACACTCACCGTGAGCCAGGTTCGCAGACCGGCTCCTATCAGGTTTCTATAAGCTAATTGAAACGCTAATTTCATACTATCTCTGGTTACTTCTTTACGAGCTCATCTTCTTTTACCTTGCCATCTTCTAAATGAACCATGCGGCTTAAATAGCCCATCACCTTTTCATCATGTGTAGAGAAAAGAAAAGTGGTCTTCAATTCTTTATTCAACTCTTTCATTGTTTGAATAATGGCATGCGCATTTTTTGCATCCAAGTTAGCGGTGGGTTCGTCTGCTAAAACCAAGTCGGGGCGTTTCACCATGGCGCGTGCGATGGCGACGCGCTGCCCTTCACCACCGGATAGCTTACTGGGCTTTTTGTCTGCCATGTTCTGAAGCCCAACCCATTCCAACGCTTCCATCACTGCTTTCTTCCGCTCAGCACTGCCTTTGTTTTGAAGAATCAAAGAGAACTCTACGTTTTCAAAAACTGTATAAACCGGCAAGAGATTATATACCTGAAAGATAAAGCCGATGTGAAGATTTCTCAGCTGGGCAGATTCTTTGTGCGATAGGTTAGAAATGTTTTTCCCCATCACCGTCGCCTTACCTTCCGTAGGGCTATCTAAAGAACCGATGATGTTCAGCAAGGTTGTTTTTCCTGAGCCACTAGGCCCCACTAATCCCGAAAACTCTCCTTTAGCAAATTGCAGATTGATATCGCTTAGTGCAGTGAACTCTCCTTCGCCAACCGGATAGCGTTTCGTTACATGTTCCAAACTGATAATGCTTTCGTTATTCATAATTCTGGGTTTAATGATTATAGACTATCATCAACCGGACACCGGGGCCGGAAAATGTATTGACTAATTCGTTTTGCTGAATTCCTATTTGTGTTTTTGGATTATAGTAGGCCATGATATAGCCTGTTACTCTTTTAAACTGATGTTCGTAATACAAGGTGGAGGATACTCCCTTCGTCTCCCAACTGAAAGCAGTAATGCAAGTTAACCGGTCATCCATTGTAAATGGATAGGAAATGCTTAATGCAGTAACGTTCACTAAATTTTGAAACCGGAATGGCTTGTAGTCATAAGCAATTAGCAAGTGCTCAGCCATGATGTTCAGTCCGTTTCCAATTCCGAAAGTATAATCTGTTCCCAGATTCATCAATGTTTGATTAGTTAGAAACTCTACGTCTCTGTATTTATGGATATAGGAAATTTCAAACCACAACCCTACCACCACATCCCACTTTCCATCTAAACCTACCCGGTCTTCCTGAATATATGGATAAGGTGTTATTCCGGCAATGTTGTGCGAGTTGGCAGTTCGGCGATGATAAGACAACGCCATCTCACCACGTGGAACCGGATACTGCGCCCGACCGCCAAACTCAGGAATCCATTTACTGGTCTTTACCGCATCAAATCCACGGGGTTTTTCATTTGCATACAACACCCAGAACCAGAGATTAGCATTGTTCTTAAAATAATAACGACCAAGCAGGGCATTCACCCCGTTCGTCAATTGCAATGGATCCCGCGGGTCAATCTGATTGAACCACTGCATAGGTCGCAACAAAGTAGCAGAACCAAAATCAATCTTTTGCAAACCCATCCTCAACTCAAACTGACGACTCGTATATCGCGCCCAAACCCGATAAGGCAAAACATTTCCGCTGAACGTAGCAGAATCTACCGGTATAAACGACAGCCCCAGATTGATATTGGCAGAAGCCTCTATATACAAACGTTTGAACGTGTCTATTCGAAAATCGAAATTCAGTTCCGGGATGTAGCGCACTCCGATAAATGCTTGCCGGTCTGCCAAGGGACTGTAACTTCCCAAAGCGGATACCTGACCTTCGAAAGAAACTTTGTTGGGTTCATATTGAGCTTTAATAAACAAAGCAATCATCATGAGAGAAATTAAAAATAGACAACGCAATCTGTACACCGTCGCCTACTTTTTTGTTAATATTCCATGGGAAAAGAAGTTCGTCAGTTCCGTAGTTATTTCCCGTCCATTCTTAAACATTCTAAGCAGCCGATCATCCATCATCTTCGCCTGCAAATCATCCAAAATGTATAGGATAAACTCCGGCTTAATTTCCTTTCTAATCCATCCCTTCTTCTGAGCCACCTTAAAATCCTTGATATATTTTTTCCGCACCTTCTGGCTAAAATCATCCAGATGCTTTTTCAGTGTCGGGTTTCGGTTTTGAAAAATATCCTTCACGAACTCCTTACTTATCTCGTGCGTACTATTTTGCTTCATCGCAATCATCTGCTCCACCTTTTGCGCATAGGGAATGTCCTGTCTCATAATCGAGCGATACTGCGACATCCCCTTCTCCATAATCTCAAATAAAATCACTTCGGCCACCGCCTCCTTATTGCTGAATAGACGATAAAACGTCATCTTGCTTACCCCCGCCTCACAGCATATCTCCTCTACCGTGACCCGTCGCATCCCGTGTTTCATAAACAGGCTACTTGCTGTGTGTACGATCTTTTCTTCGCTGCTCTTATTTTTCAAATCGTTTTTCAAGGTCCACCATATAATTCGGACATAATGTTACGAAAAATGTTTATAAAGATCAAAATAGTAACATTTGTTAGTGAATGAATTGTCATGATTGAGACCGATTGACGACATGAATACGCCCAATCTGAGCCACGAATAGAATGATGTCCCCATGTTTTCAATCAAATAATGATGTCTGTTGAATTGGGCGCCTAATCTTTATCCCATTCAAGGCTTTTTGGTATAATTCTTCCAATTTTGAAAAGAGATTTCCTTGTGCCTCCTCTATTCCAGTATTTATCCTTTCCAAAATCTATTTGCTAAAACAAAGTGTGCCTACATTAGACCTCTTTCCAAAATCAAATAGGCTTAGTTAGTAAGTTAGCAATAGCCGCGATTAGGTTGAGCCGCAATTTGAACCTTCTTCTTCTGTTTCGATATTTTTCAGCCAGTATTCTGAATATTTTGAGTTTTCGGATGATATTCTCGATAGCCACCCTGCTGGAGGATATCCGTTGGTTTCTTTGTTTATCTGTTTTGGTAAGCGGATTTTTCTTGCTTCTTTTCTTTGGTATTTCGGTATTGGGATGTGCCTTTTGTAATCCTTGGTATCCGGTATCTACTTCTGCGGTTATGGTAGGATGGATGGGTGTTTGGCTTTGTTTATACAGCTTGTAATCATGCTTGCGTCCATTTCCCACTTCGGTGCAAACAATCTGTCGGGTATTTTGGTCTGCTATTATCTGTGATTTTAAGGTGTGTCTTTTCTTTTACCTGAGTAATAACGCCGCTGTTTTTTTTAGGTCGCTCAATAGGGGTTTCCGTCACATCTATCCAGACTAGCTCAAACTTATTTTCCGGACGGGTAAGTACCTTTTTGCCGGGCAAATGAAACCGGGGATCGTTGATGAGCTTATGCTCCGTATCCATAATTATTTTGCAAACCGCCGATTCACTAATGTCATAGGTAACGCCAATATGGAACATCGTTCGATACTCCCTGTAATACATCAGGAGCATCAAAACCTTGTCCTCTAAACTTAATTTGGAAGCCACTCCACGGCTTGGGTGCTTTCTTGCTTTTGCATTTGCCTCTTCTAGAGCCTGCACCATCAGATGAAACACCTCTCGGGTGACTCCTGTACTACGTTTAAACTGTGCCTTTGGCTGTTTTTGAATAATTGCCCATCGCATGAAGCAAAGAAATTATCAAACTTCTGTTTTTCCACAATTCAATCAACAGAACACATAGTCTAGTGTACTTATTTTTAGAATAAACCCATTTTGGAAAGAAGTCTATTCTCCCAATAGCAAGTGAAAATTATTTCATATAGAGTTGGGGGCGGAACACTTCAATAGCTTATTCACCGGTTTTTACACCTCTGTCAAAATGAACCGATAAAAACACGTTCTGTTTGCATCAAAACAGATTCTAGTTCCGTTGAAACACGTACCATTCTCATCGAAACGCGTTCTATTTGCATAAAGACAGATGCCGTTTGCACTCAAACCTTATCTATTCGCACCAAAACAGATGACGTTTGCGCCAAAACGTCTCGCGTTTGTATACAAACGCGAAAGATTTTGCTTCAAATAGCCTCTGTTTGCATCGAAATGGATAAAAACAAGAACCTTCGGCCTTATTTGTACAGATAGGTGATTCGCGATGAATATCCTGTTTTGCCATCATTTTTCTCCTAAAAGCTGATTTTATCCGATTTATAAACTCTTCCTTTTCTTATAGAAATTCAATATTTCATATAAGGAGATTCGATTTCCATTCCTAGAACGGAATAATTCTTATTGGTAAATGGTTTCATGCCAATATAGTCTGAATAATCTCTAAAACTACGTCATAGAAACTGATTAGTCCAGAATTTGATAAGTATATTATGGTATTGAGATTAGTTGAATACGTGAATTCAAAAGCAGACCCTTAATGCAAAACGTGGGTATCAGTTATTGGACTATTTTATAGATATAAGCTCCCTGCTCTGCTACATTCCAATACTTGATTTTTAGTCGCTCACAGTCTTTCTTCCAATAGTTGATTCGCCACCATTTATTAGTGCCGTCGAAAATTACTTCTTTAAAATTTACCACCTTCTTTAAATCATCCAAGTATATTTTCTGATCCCCAGTCAGAACTAGCATATCTACTGTTAAACGGCTTTGCAAAGGTTCATTCAAATGTTTGATTTCCGAATCTACGATGAGTACCTTTTTCCCTTCAAACAAATGTAATGTCCCGAAGTCCAAACGAATTCTATTATTTTTTTCGATGACTACCCTCTCGGCGCCCGTCCACCACCAATGCGGCAGAATATGAAAGGACAGGGAGCTTTTGTTCAGTAATAATTTCTCATGAATATCATTAATTATTCTCTTCTCTGAGATAAACGACATTGCCTTCTCTTTTGGAACTGAATACACAACCACCTCTTTTGTCAGACCTCTTTCTATATCGTGGTTAGCTTGAATTGCACATATCATCCACAACATTATCAGCGATGCAAGTATAAGTTTTGGCTTGCGCGCCACTTCAAAACAGAGAATAAAAACAAAAAACAGATACATCAGCAACATTTGTATGGAGCTGATGCTAATGCCTTTTGTCACGGCATAAGGGATTTGCTGAAAAGCAAAGATGAACCGATTGAGCTCGTGCAAAAGGAAATTGAAAATGCCGGTGGCGAGATCTGATAGTAAGGCTACTTTAGAGAATGCTAACAATCCGGTACCAGCGTAAATAATAAAACTACTCATCGGTATCACCACTAGGTTGGCTATTAAAAATAAATTTGGGAACTGATGAAAATAATATAGGCTGAGAGGAGCCGTTGCTATTTGCGCAGCTAATGATACGGCGACAATTTTCCAAGTGGCATCTAGGAGATTCAAACTCGCCCATTTCAAATCGTATCGGATAAAGGCATTTGCTTTTTGGAAAAGATTTTTCCGCAAAACATATTTCGGTTGATGCGAAGAACCGATGAGAAGGAGTGCCGAGATTTTAGGATATAGGTACACAATACCAATCACGGCAAGATAACTCAACTGAAAACCAATCTCAGTGATGATGTAGGGATTAAAAAGCATTAGTATGACAGCGCTGGCAGCTATGGTGTTATATGTATTGGTATGCCGAACAAAGGTTTTACCTATTTGAAGAATAGAAAACATGGTGGCAGCGCGCAACACTGAGGGACTTAGCCCCGTAAGGAATGCATAGAACCATATAAAGAGAATAATAGCTATTGCTTTCCCTGTTCTCCATTTCCCCCCAAAACCATCCATTTCGCTCAGCAGCCAATTCAACATCACAAAAACTATTCCCACATGCAAACCACTGACACACAACACATGTAGTACCCCGGAACCGGCGTAAGCGCTCATCACCTCTCCGCTCATGTCATCGCGATAGCCTAATAAGATGGCTGATGCGACAGCCATATCATTCGGGTCGCCGACATGTTTTTGGATGATTTGAAGAAAATAATTCCGCATACGGTAAACATTTGTGTAAAATGAATTCCCCGCTTCATGTTGTAATAATTTCCATTGCCCTGAAACTAGATAGGATTGATGAAACACATTTTGAAACGCTTGGTACCGCTTCAGGTTGAACTCTTCCGGGTTCTTCGGAGGTTCTACTTCCTTGATTCCACCACTCACTATTAATTCATCTCCGTAAGCCAATTTCATGCTAGAAGAATCTTTAGTGAACGTCAACATCATTTTGCCCATAGCCAGCGAACTTTGATTTTCATTCACCACTTCGATAACTTTTGCAATGGCCCGAACTACGTTTTCGCGCACTTGAGGCGGTTTGTTGATGATAACGACAATCGAACTCTCCGGTTTTATCATCTTACTGAAGTAGCTTGCGGAGTTTAACTCGGTGCGTAGCATAGCGAGGATAAAACCTAGGCTAATGAATAATGAATTTAGGGAAATCCCATTTAATATTCTGAATCGGTGAGCTAGATGAACGTCCTCTGTTTGGTGGATCAGGAGTACGACACTAAATGCAATCCAAAATATGATGTTGGCCCCAACAAGGAGCGTAGGGGTCAAAACAAAAAAGGCTGACAAAAATATTTTTATGAGAATTCCTGCTATTAGTGCAATAGCAATTCGCAACATAGGTACCTCGTTCCAAAAGGATCTCATGGATAATATTGTAAACGAAATGTACGAATAAATTACAAATGAAACGCCGAAAGAAAAGGTATTTCGCAAGGAGCTAAAGGCGGAGAGAAATATTCTCCGCGTTTTGATGCGAAACCCATTTTAACTAACCTTTTATCTTTGTGTTTCTATGAAACAGCTTATCACACAAATCGAAATCAATGCATCCGCTGAAGAGATTTGGAATATCCTCACCGACTTCGATAAATATCCTGAATGGAATCCGATGATTCGAGAACTATCGGGGAATGTAATCCCCGGCGAAACGATAGAAGTGATTTTGCAGCAGCCCGGTGGAAGCACCATGAAGTTTGCCCCGGTAGTGAAGACATTTGTGAAGAACAAACAATTTTCCTGGAAAGGAAAGCTGTTTGTCAGTGGCTTGTTTGATGGAGAGCATCAATTCATACTACAACGGCAATCTGAAAACAAAACCATTTTTATTCATCGCGAGGACTTTTCCGGTATGTTGATTCCGCTGTTTGGCCAAATGATAGAGACCAAAACTCGGCAAGGCTTTGAATTGATGAATCAGAAATTGAAGGAGAGGGCCGAGACCCGGTAATATTAGGCTTGAGCTGTTGGCCCAAAGTTCATCGGCATCATGGGCTGTTCTCTTTCTACAATGGTTCCGAATTGCTGCTCGTATTTCTTTACGTTATCAATCATAGCCTTCATCAATCGCTTGGCATGCTCTGGTGTCAGTACAATTCTCGATTTAACCTTCGCCTTGGGTACGCCGGGCATGACTCGGACGAAATCAATCACAAACTCCTGCGGAGAATGAGAGATGATGGCCAGATTGGAATAAATACCTTCTGACTGATCTTCGGGCAATTCGATATTGAGTTGTTGATTTTGCTTTTCGTCCATGATTTTTTATTGAGGTGCAAAGGTGGAAATAATTTTCATTTAACAGATTAAATGAAGTGTTTCAGGCTATTGGGGTAGCAAGAATCTTTTACATTTATCTATAAATAACGTAAACAGATTTTTAGATCATTATGCTTTCACATATCAATCTACGACAGCTTATTTTTATTGACATTGAAACCGTGCCCCAATTTTCATCCTTTTCGGAATTGAGTCCAACCATGAAAGAGTTGTGGGCGATTAAACACGCGCACTTCAAAGCAGAGAACGAAACGCCGGAAGATGGATATCTGAAGCGGGCGGGTGTCTATGCTGAGTTTGCCAAAATCGTTTGTATTTCTACCGGATTCTTTCACGTAGATAAAAACGAAAAGACTTTTAGACTAAAATCCTTTTTTGGAAATGACGAAAAGGAAATGCTTCAATCCTTTGTTGATATGCTTCGCAGCTTCGGCAATCCTTATAAATTTCATTTCTGCGGACACAATATTCGGGAATTTGACCTCCCTTTTATTTGTCGCCGACTGCTAATTCACCAATTCGACCTTCCTGAAATGATTGACTATTCGGGCAAGCGTCCTTGGGAGACTTTTGATGTGGATACACTCCAGCTCTGGAAATTCGGTGACTATAAACATTACACTTCTCTTCGCTTGCTAGCAGAGATTTTAGATATTCCCACTCCTAAAGACGACATAGATGGCAAAGATGTTTGTCGGGTTTATTGGCAGGAACAAAATCTTCCGCGTATTATGGAGTATTGCCAGAAAGATGTAGTGACGGTTGCTCGATTATTGCAACGCTTTAAGGGCGAAAAACAAATATTAAGCGATGAAGACCTGGTTGTAGTGAAATAAATGTGATGCTGGCGCGAGTCAAAGAATATCTACTGGATTTTTCGGAACTTTTCTTTCCGAATATTTGTCTGAGTTGTCAACGCAAACTGTTGAAAGGGGAGGAAGTGATTTGTCTTTTCTGCTTGAGTGAACTACCGGTTACCGGTTATTGGAATGAGCCGGACAACCCGGTGGCGAATCGCTTATGGGGAAGGGTGCCCATACAAGGAGCTGCTGCGTTCTTGCAATTTAAAAAGGGGGGAAAGGTACAGCGTCTGATTCACGAGTTAAAATACAAAGGAAGGAAAGATGTCGGAGTTTAT
Source organism: Bacteroidota bacterium (assembly GCA_016722375.1). Taxonomy (NCBI): domain Bacteria; kingdom Pseudomonadati; phylum Bacteroidota; species Bacteroidota bacterium. The sequence goes on from JADKJG010000006.1 coordinate 229,317, forward strand.
CTGGGTAAGATATTTTCTCATCATCTTATTCAATCCGATTCTGTCATAAAAGATATTGACCTGATTGTTCCGGTACCCTTGTACTGGAAGAAGCTTAAACAAAGAGGATATAATCAGAGTACTCCGTTTGCTCAGGCACTATCTCAATCGTTGGATGTTCCATATTCCGATACAGCTTTAATGAGAACCTCCCAGAATGTTTCACAGACTAAAGAGAAGAGATATGACCGGTATGGAAATGTAGCGGGTATTTTTTCAGTAACAGATGCTTCGCAACTTTCCGGAAAGCATATCTTGTTGGTAGATGATGTTTTTACTACCGGTGCCACTGCCGATGCCTGTCTGCAGGCTATTTTGAGTGTTCCGGAGACTAAAGTTAGTTTTATAGCTATATCCGTCAGTATGTAAATTGTACTGACAATTTCTTGTACAATACTTGATTTTTAGAACTTTCTGTAACATATTTGCCTGATTTTCGTTTAATAACAGTGAAACAGTATTTAAACAGTCATCTACAGATATGAAGCACAGCAAACAGGCTTGGCGCTTATTTTTTCCATTGTTTATTGTTCTGCTCTGCGTTCAACTCGCTTCAGCTTTTCCTCCGGGTGATCCATGCGGGAAGAACGATGAAGTCTATCCCAAGGCGGTCGCCTTGACAGATCATCTAAACCAAATCACTGCTGAGCAAATCTCTAACTTTTATTCTCGTCGTCACGAAAACCGATTAGACGCTTTCAATGGTTGTGTATTGGTTGCTAAGGACGGACAGGTGGTCTATAAAGGTGCCTTCGGTTATGGAAACATACAGTATAAAGATACGCTGACTACCGAAACGCCCTTTCAATTGGCCTCAGTAACTAAAACATTTACCGCTACGGCTATTCTTAAATTGGTGGAGGAAGGAAAGATTGCGTTAAGCGATCCGATTCAAAAATTTTTTCCTGAATTCCCTTATCAGGGGATTACGGTGAAACTGTTGCTGACTCATCGTAGCGGCCTGCCTGACTATATTTATTGGGGTAAGGAATCAGGAAATTCGGTGGACTATCTCGATAATCAAGCGCTGGTGAAAAGATTTATCAGAACCAAACCAGCCGTTCGTTGTCGTCCCGATAGGATGTTTATGTATTCTAATACTAATTACGCTTTGCTGGGTGCTGTTATTGAACAGGTAACCGGTATGACCTATCAGAATTACATGCAGGAAAATATTTTTCGGCCACTTGGCATGTACAACACCTTTGCGTTTGATGTTCGGGATTCCTTAGGTCATTGTGGCTCGGCCTGCTATCAAAGCAGATGGAAAGAATGGAATCTTACCTACTCGGATGGCGTGATGGGTGATAAAGGAATTTATGCTTCTGTTGAAGATATGATGATATGGGATAAGGCACTCCGCGAAGGGAAAGTTATTTCTCCTGAAATGATGGGGGAGGCCTATCTTCCACGCAGTTTAGACCGCTATTCCTTCAGCAAAGATAAGAGCCGAAATTACGGCTATGGATGGCGCATGGTGAAACAGAAAGAGGGTTATTTGATTTATCACAATGGCAACTGGCATGGTTGTAATAATGTGTTTGCCCGCGACTTAAACAGTGGCTACACAGTCATTGTTTTGAGCAATAAAGCCAATGAAAAAAATTATTTCACCCAGCCGGTATGGGACATTATAGAGAACGTGAAGAATCTTCAGAATATCGCCTCGCTGCAATAGTTCATTTTGAAAATGAGCTATTCTTTTCCTCCCGCTCCCTTAAAATAGTCCTCCTGATTTTTAAAGAGCACGTTGAAGGTGGTCAGCGATCCATATATACGAGTGATGTACTGCTGTAAATCTACTTTTTCTTCATCGGTTAGCACCTTGTGGGAGTTGATGTTTTGCTCCAATACTCTCAAGCGATCGCGTAGCATTACGATTTTATGGAAAAATGTTTCGATTGGAATGTCTTTACCTTGAAGAGTAGGGTCGAACGATTTGAAAATCAAAGTTCCGTTCTGCCACTTGTTCGCAAGCGGAACAATTTCCTGCATATCGCTTTTTTCATCTACCACTTCTCGAATGGCGCGTTTGACATCCTCTATCGTTATAGAAGGAACTTCGGCTTCTACTTTATCCAGCACGTTTAATCCTTCATAATCTCGGGCAATACCGCGACTGTTGCTATCTTCTTTAAACCAAATGTAATAGTAGTCTACATCACTATCTACTACAATCCCTTTGCCGTATTTTGAGTGTTCTACTCTCGAACCAATTCCAAGATTTTTGTCCATGAATTTCCTTTTTTATTTCAGACACAAAAGTCTATGTTTTATTTTTTACCATTCGGTAAAACATCAAACAAATAAACAAACGTGAAGAAGAGCCTCTAATAAATCAAACAATGAATACCCGATAAATCCTGACGCGGATTTATCTCAACCGGTCGAGACTCTTGAGTTTGTCCTCATCCTTCCGGATATATACCACGGCAAGGATTTCAAAAACAAGCGCAAAGGCTGCCAGAATATTCCACTTCCGAAGAACTACATCGCCAGGGAACATGCGGGTTTGATAACGATAAAAAACAAATGCTTCGGCAGCAATGATAAAGAAGATGGTAAACCAGCAAAACAATTGTTGCAAACCGGTGCGTTTGTAAAGGAAGATAGAAATCAGGCCAAGCCCGATGGCTGTTCCGGCAAACACAGCATTCACGTAATAGAAGTAGCCCTCCTTAAAAATTGAAACATCCCAACCTGGAATGTGTTCTACAAACTTATTTCCATCTACCTCCAGTGTGATTAGAGGTAAATAAAGAAACAAGCCAAGTGAAATAATAGCGAGTAGAATAAATACAGTTTGGATTCTTTGTATCATATAGGGATGATTTTGAAAGACTACATTTGCGCCGCAAACCTAAATTATTTCATTTAATGGAGGCTTATATAATAGATGCAGGGCGCAGTCCCATCGGAAAGTTGAATGGCTCCTTAAGTGGTGTCCGTCCCGATGATTTGGCGGCTTGGGTGATTAAAAAGCTGGTAGAGCGCAACCTATTCTGGCTGGATGTGAAGCAGATCGAGGAAGTGATCTTAGGCGATGCCAATCAAAGTGGTGAAGACAATCGGGATATCGCACGTATGACGGTTTTGCTGGCAGGTCTTCCGATAGAGGTGGCAGGCGTTACCGTCAACCGTTTATGTGCTTCAGGACTACAGGCCATAGCTGATTCTTCCAGAGCGATTGAGTCTGGAGATGGGTCAATTTACATTGCCGGAGGAGTGGAAAGCATGACTCGTGCACCTTATGTTCTATCTAAGGCAGTAACCGCGTTCGATCGGGTGCAACAAATGTTCGATACCAGTATTGGATGGCGTTTTACGAATAAATCTTTTCCAAAGGAGACCACTTATAGCATGGGTGAAACAGCGGAGAATGTAGCTAAGAAGTGGAACATCAGTCGGGAGGAACAAGACCAGTTTGCCCATTCTTCTCAGTTGAAATATCAAGCGGCTCATGATGCAGGAAAATTTAACGATGAACTAATTGCAGTGGGGATTGATAAGGGAAAAGCCGGAAAGGAAACGTTCGGAAAGGACGAACATCCCCGTTTATCCTCGGCTGCAGATTTAGCAAAACTGAGACCGGCTTTTAACAAGGAGGGAACCGTTACGGCTGGGAATTCATCGGGCATCAACGATGGAGCGGCCGCTTTAATCATTGTGAATGAACATATTGTCAAGGAATTTTCCCTAAAGCCATTGGCAAGAGTTGTCTCTGTAGCTGCGGCAGGAGTAGAGCCTGCCTATATGGGTATTGGCCCGGTACCAGCCACACAAAAGGCGCTGAAGCGCGCCGGGCTGAAAGCGGCCGACCTCGGTCTAGTAGAATTAAACGAGGCCTTTGCTTCTCAATCCATTGCTTGCATTCGCGATTTAGGATTGAATCCCGAAATCGTGAACGTGAACGGTGGGGCTATCGCTCTCGGTCATCCGCTAGGATGCTCTGGAGCTAGAATTACTACTACCCTACTCCACGAAATGAAACGAAGAAAGAATGTGAAGTACGGACTGGCAACCATGTGCGTAGGTGTAGGCCAGGGTATGGCGATTATTTATGAAAACATGAATTATTAATACTTACAGATTAATGCAGTTAACTATCACCGATCCAGTTTTCATTCCTCGCGACAATTACAATTTCTTTGAAAGGTTTTTACTCACACTGATACGCGATGAGCGCGATCTGCCTTTTCTCAAACTTTGCCTTCGCATATTGCTTTTCGTCATTCCGGTATCAATCTTGCTCTTCTTTTATTTCCGGTGGTGGATAGCAGTTCCTTTTTTGCTATTCAATATCGCTACCGGTTTGGGTCCTTTCATCCTGATGTTGCACAACACCTCTCACAGAAAATTGTTCAAACAGGAATACGACATTTTGAATAACCTCATACCTTGGGTGCTGGGGCCGTTTTACGGTGAAACTCCCGAAACCTATTTCGGTCATCACATCATGATGCACCATGCCGAAAACAATCTGATTGATGATTTAAGTTGCACGATGAATTATCAGCGCGACCGCTTCATTGATTTCATGAAATACTTTTTCATGTTCTTCTTCTTTGGCATGACCGACCTCAGCTTTTATTTTCAAAGAAAGAACCGCAAGAAATTCATTCGCAAAATTCTAATGGGTGAAGTTGGCTTCATCGTCATGTGTATCCTTCTCTGGCAGTTTAATTGGCAGGCTACACTCATGGTGTTCATTTTGCCTTTCATAATTTCTCGCTTCGGCATGATGGCCGGAAATTGGGCGCAACACGCTTTTATTGATGCCGAAACTCCGGCAAACAATTATCGCAACAGCCTCACTTGTATCAACGTTGCCTATAACAGGACTTGCTTCAACGATGGCTACCACATCGGCCATCATTTGCGACCAAGCATGCACTGGACCGAGATGCCCGAAGAGTTTCAAAAGAATATAGAGAAATATAAAGACAACCACGCCGTCATTTTTCAGGGCATTGATTTCTTCGTTGTTTGGTTCTTGCTCGTCAGCCATAATTATAAATACCTGGCTTCAAAGTTTGTGGACATCGGTGAGCGATTCAAAACGCAAGAAGAAGTGATCGCCTTTTTGAAACAAAGAGTTGCTGCCATTCCCGTCAAGCGCAACACCCCCAACGCCAATGTCATCCTGAATGGAATCAGATAATCAGGTGCTCCGGCCTCGCTATTTTCTTCACCTGGCCTATGACGGCACCAACTATTGCGGTTGGCAGGTGCAGACCAATGCGCCCAGCGTGCAACAAACCATCAACGAAGCTTTGCAGAAACTGTTGCGCCATCCGGTGCCTTCTACCGGCTGTGGGCGCACCGATAGCGGCGTTCACGCCAAAGATTTCTACATGCACTTTATGCCCGAAAAAGAAATCGAAGATCCTGCCGACTTTCTATTTCGACTCAACTGCGTATTGCCCGACGACATTTCCATCTTCAAAATCATACCGGTTGCCGATCGCGCACATGTGCGTTTCGATGCCACGCACAGAACCTACGAATACTACGTGTACTTCGACAAATCGCCTTTCATCAAAAAGTATGCTTCCTATCAAGGATTTTATCCTATAAACTGGGAGCCGATATTGCGCGCTACTGAATTTATCAAGACCGTAAAAGATTTCACTTCCCTCTGCTTGGCCAGCGAAGATTTCAAAACCAATCTCTGCAACGTCACCGAAGCCCGCTGGGACATTCTGCCCGCTCATCATCTCGTCCTCAAACCCTTTGAAAATACACCTACCGGTTCGCCGCTCACCGCCGACTATCAAAGAAAAGAAGGAGAGGTGCTGCGCTTCACCATCACCAGCAACCGATTTCTGCGCGGCATGGTGCGCAAAATTGTCGGCATGACGCTCATGGTCGGCAAAGGCAAACTATCGCTCGACGAATTTACCGACACCGTCACCCAACAAAAAGAATTCCGCATTCATAACCTCGCTTCGCCCGCCGGATTGTTTTTATCCAAAGTCAAGTATCCTTATATTGATTAAATAATTTGGGCGCGTCCCCCGCCTCGTTCCTCGGCGTCGGCCGGGCTTTACGTTCCAATCTTTTCTACTCGTATATTTTAAATAGAAGAAAAGGATTTCCACTGCAATCCCTCGCGCAGCTCAGCGCGCTGTTAATAACTCCGCCATTCATGGCGGAGGGTTTGGAAGATTTGTATTGGCTTTAGCCGTGATTTAAACTACAAAAGTCTTAAAGACTTTTGTAATTCAAAGACAAAATAAATACTGACCCTGCATTTTAGCTCCGTAGGAGCTATATGTTTGGTAGTAAATAAGCACTCATTAAGTTGGGGGAAGGTTGTGGTCGCCCATGGCATGCCGTGGCCGATTAACCAAAGTCTAAAGACTTTTGTAGTCTTCGACCTCCTATTTCGGTTGGTGAGTCACCAACTGATAGGGAAATTATTATGGCTAAAGCTATTTAGTCAGTCCTTAAAAAGTCATTTCCATCAATTCAAAGATATTGGGTGCACTGGGAAGGTAAATAAGCGATTCAAAAATCGAACAAAAGAGTCACCTAAAACCTGATTGATGCTCGTTTGAAGTTATAAGCTGCGTGTAACAACATTATTGGTCCGCTATTCCCTTGTAAAGTTTCTTCCTAACCATAGTTTTGTTTCAAATGACCAATAGTGGGTTCATGGCTGCTCTTCGTTGTAAATCTTCTTTTCCCTTTTGTTTCTGAAAGGCGTTTTGTTTTATCAGCGGTGTTCTTGGCGGAACGATTTGGGTTGCGGACTTGTCTCACTCCGGTATCCTAAATCTACTATGGCCTTTCGGGGAACTGTTGTGTGTTTTAGTGCAAAGTGGGTTTGCGTGTGTGCGTCCCCTTTTCAATGTTGAGTGCTGCTACAATCCTCCGCTGTTTCGTGTCCAGGCTATGGATACTTTGCTTCGAACTCATATTTCTTATGTTCTTTCCTTTGCTCATACATTGCACATGCGGCTCAGTAAACTGTAGATTTGTGTTGGTGTTTGTGCATTTTAAGAGTTCAAAGGAGTGCTTGTGTCTTTTGTTGTTGTTTGAACTTCTGGGTCGTTGGCGCAAGTCTCTCTGTTGGGCTTGGTGTCGGAGGGAAATGTGGTTTTTCCTGCCCGTCGTGTCAATGTCACTTCCTCTTGCTTTTCCATTCACCGGATACTTCTTTTAAAATCAACTCTACTCCTTCTGCCCATGCGGTGGCGGAAGTGAACCAACTCCGATGCTTCACAGGGCGAACCGTTGGCAAAACTCTTTCTCCGAAAATATTGAAATAAACATCTCCCATTGCTCGCTTTCACCGAGTTGCGAACGGTTAGAGCAAGCCCACCAGGCGATGGTTTGCCGGCATGTCGCTGTAATGTTTGAAATGCCCAACTGTTGTCGTCCGAGGGTTTCTTCAAGCGCAAGTGGGACGTGGCTTTGGCTTCATATGGAATCTGCAAGATTTTAACATTCGTTCACTTCTTGCCTCTTTTTACTCCAACCTGATATGTCTTTCCGGGGGGTTTGGGGGGGGGGGTTTATAAGAGGGGGGCCTCCCCCCGGGGGGGGGGGGGGGGACCGGGCCGGGGGAGGGTTGGGTTGTTTGGCTTTAGCCGTGATTTAAACTACAAAAGTCTTAAAGACTTTTGTAGTCTTCGGCCACCTATTTAGATTGGTGAGTCACCAACTGATAGGGAAATTATTATGGCTAAAGCCATTTAATAAGAGCCGGATTCTCCAATAGATTGTCCTTGATTGGATTTAGTTTCAAACTTAGACCAGAAGGAGAACATACCGATCTAATTAATTAATCCCCCAATCCTTGTTGAGGTGGGAGCGGGGTCTTTATCCTCTTTGTTTCTTTGAAAATCCATTTGCCATCTTGATAAGCAAAAACAAATTGTATTCTATCGATAAAAGATTTTTCCGGCTTATTGAACATATCCAATTGTGGTTCATAGCATTTCATTACGGTATCAAAATTAATAGCCTCCTGTTCATTATCCCACCCGCTAATTTTGGTATAGTTTTTAATAGAGAAACTGACGTTTCCACAACGAGCATTACTCCTATCTTCAAAATCAATCTCAATATATCCCAAGAACGGCGAGATTATTGATTCTGTCCGTTTGATGTCAAAAGACAAATTGCTCCCTTTATATTCAAGAATATAAACTAAAATACCCGTAGGACTATTAGTATATGCTTGCTTGTAAACCAATTTGTGAGATGTTTGAATAAATGCTGAAAATTTTTCCACAACAAAATTAAATGACTGCACAACTTTTTGTTGATCATCCTGACCAAGAAGGTTTAACGTATCGCCTAAGAGTAGGACTATAAGACCCGTAATTATTTTTGATTTCATAACTTCCCCTTATTTGATTTTTCTTTGTCCAATAATAAGTAGATATAACGTCATCAACAAATGGAATTCCTTCTCCCCCCTGGATGTAGGCTATCCCTCCGCCCTACCAAGCATTCAGCATATAGCTAAAGAACACCACGCAAAGAAAAACCAGACCATCTTTTTTCAAGGCGGCTGCATCGCAAACACCCCACCCCCAACTGGCATCACCCTTAAACACCGATAAAAGTCTCCTGATATCAAATTTGAACTGGCTAAGTCTATCAACTAATCCGCTAATATTTTTTATCTAAAAAATAGTTAGCTGATTGCTTTATAATTATTTCCCGTGATTAATAATCAATTTCCTATTGAAATAAAATAATTAAAAACCTCTATTTTTAAAAGAATAATTGCTTAAATACATTAACGTATGACTAATAATAGTTAGCCGTCAGTTATAAAATAATGGCGTTAATCTTAAAAATTACTGCCTGAGTGGTGTTTATAATAATAAAGCTTATTTTTGTAGCCTATTATAATCAAAACAAAAAAGACAAAACCATGAAAGAAGCCAAGAGGCAGTACAAAATGAGCGATGCGAAGCTGATTCAGACTTCGGATAATGTGTTGGGAAGCGCCAATCGCGACCTGGCCGAACTGGCTACCTACGGCGTAGATGCAGGGAAGTTGGCGGTGATTGAGGGTTTGCGCGATACGTTTGACGCGACGGCGACGGACGAGGAGTTGATGGGCGACCTGGTGGTGGCGACCGACAACCGGAACGAGGCGGCGGAGTTGGTGCGGGGAGCGATTCGGCCTATTGCGGCGCGGTTTGCGGTGAAGTATGGCGAGGACAGCGGGCAGTATCGCGCCTTGAGGATGGACAGTTTGAGTCAGCAGGATGTGAATGATTTGGTGCGCACGGCGCGGGTGGTGAGTCGGCGCAGCAACTTGGCGATGGCCGATTTGGCAGGCGATGGTTTGACGGGGGCTATTGTGGATGATTTGAATTTTAAAAATGATTCGCTGGATAATTTAATTGATGTGCAGATTGACGCGGTGAAGAATCGCGACATCGCGGTGGACGATCGAATCAAGAAAGGCAATGAGTTGTACACGGCGGTGGTGAAGCTGGCGGAGTATGGCAAAAGTGCATGGCTGAATGTGAACGAGGCGAAGTATAATGACTATGTGTTGAACGAGTCGAGCAAGAAAAATGCACAGGTGCTGGAGGGCACGGTGGCGGGCGGCATGATTGTGAATTTGAGCGCGACGGACATCAAGGCTGATACGGATATTACAGTGACCGTTACCGGTTCGTCTTTACGAATTTATTTCAGCAATGATCCGGCAGGCGGTGTGAATGGTTTTGAGCAGATAGTGTTTGCCGGTACACCGGTGACGGTGAAGGCGGGCGTGATTGGTTTTGCCACCGGTCTGCGCGAGCGACTGAATCTTTATAACGCAGACGCACCCGGAGGCGGTTATCACGTGGTGGTGGAGGCGTAGAGACGCAATATTTTGCGTCTTCAAAAAAGAGGTGAAAGATATTTTACGTTTTTCAAAATAGAGACGCAAAATATTGCGTCTCTACGTTGCGGCAGGGATAGAGGCGGCATCCTTTTTTATCCAATAAAAAATAAGCGAGTCGAAAAAGATATAGCCGAAAGCCCGGCTGCCGCCCAAATTATTTTTTTAAATATCGAGGCCGAATTGTTTGGCGGTTTGTTTAGCTATTTCGTAGCCCGCATCGGCGTGGCGGATGACGCCGAGGGCGGGGTCGTTGTGGAGCACTCGTTTCAATCTGCGTTTGGCGTCTTCGGTGCCGTCGGCGACGATGACCATTCCTGCATGAAGTGAATAACCCATGCCCACGCCACCGCCGTGATGAAAGGATACCCAACTGGCGCCACCGGCAGTATTGATGAGGGCGTTGAGGATTGGCCAGTCAGCAATGGCATCGCTGCCGTCCATCATGGCTTCGGTTTCGCGGTTGGGCGAGGCGACGGAGCCGGTGTCGAGGTGGTCGCGACCGATGACGATGGGGGCTTTGAGTTTACTGGTCTTGACCAGTTCGTTGAATGCAAGTCCTGCAATTTCTCTTTCGCCCATGCCGAGCCAGCAGATGCGGGCGGGGAGGCCTTGGAAGGCAATTTTTTCTTTAGCAAGATGCAGCCAGCGCAGCAAACCTGTATTGTTTGGAAAAAGTTTTTTCAGTTTTTCATCACAAATAAAAATGTCATTCTCATCGCCGCTCAATGCGACGAAGCGAAAAGGTCCTTTGCCCTCGCAGAAAAGCGGACGAACATAAGCAGGCACAAAGCCGGGGAAATCAAAAGCGTTCTTCACATCGCGTTTGTCTTTGGCTTGTCCGCGAATGTTGTTGCCGTAATCAAAAGTGATAGCGCCGCGTTTTTGCAGTTCGAGCATTTGGCGGACATGCTTGGCAATGGTGTCGAGTGAAAGTCGGATGTATTCCTCCGGATTTGATTCGCGTAAAGCCTTTGCTTCTTCCACGTTCATCGCTTCGGGAAAATATCCGACGAGTTCATCGTGGGCGGAGGTTTGGTCAGTGAGGGTGTCGGGTGTGATGTTGCGGTCTATCAATCTTTGCAAAAGGTCCACCGCGTTGCCGCAATATCCGATAGAAACCGCTTCGCCTTTTTGTTTGGCATCGAGCGCCCAGTCAATGGCTTCATCTAAATTCAAAGTGTATTGATCGAGATAGCGGGTTTCGATTCGTTTTTTGATTCTCCATTCTTCCATTTCTGCAGCGAGGCATACGCCTTCGTTCATGGTGATAGCTAAAGGCTGCGCGCCGCCCATGCCGCCGAGTCCGGCGGTGACGTTCAGCTTTCCTTTCAAAGAAGCATTGAAATGTTGCGAAGCGAGCGAGAGGTAAGTTTCATACGTGCCTTGTACAATTCCTTGCGAGCCGATATAAATCCAGGAACCGGCGGTCATCTGTCCGTACATGATGAGGCCTTTTTTTTCCAGTTCGCGGAAATGTTCCCAAGTAGCCCATTTGCCGACGAGGTTGGAGTTGGCAATCAGCACACGTGGCGCATCTTTGTGTGAGCGCAAAACGCCGACCGGTTTGCCGCTTTGAATCATCAGCGTTTCATCTTCTTCCAAATCTTTGAGACACTGGACTATCTTATCAAAGGCTTCCCAGTTTCGGGCAGCTTTGCCCAGCCCTCCGTAAACGATTAAATCTTCGGGTCGTTCGGCAACTTCTGGATCGAGGTTGTTGTACAACATTCGCAGAGCGGCTTCTTGTACCCAGCCTTTGCATTGAAGTTGGGTGCCGTGGGCTGCACGAAGATTTTTCCGAAGCTCCGGTTGCATTCTATTAGTTTTAGTTAGTGGGTATGGAGGAGTCAATTTTATTTGCCCAAGCCATTATACCTCCTTGTAGGTTGTAGAGGTTTGTATAGCCGTAATTGTTTTCTAAATATTGAATGACGTTTCCACTTCTAGAACCGCTTCGACAGTGAATAACGACGGGCTTGTCTTTAGAAATTTTATCGAGGTTGTCTAGTATATCTCCGACGGGAATTAGTTCTCCGTTGATGTTGCCGTTTTCAAATTCATGCGGCTCGCGGACATCAATTAGTTGGAAGTCTTGTTTGGTGTCCATCATTTGTTTTAGTTCTTCTACGGTCTTTTCTTTCATGGCTTTATGTTTTTAATCAATGATCATACAGGCAGCTACGGTGATGTTGGTGGCTTCTTCAATTAGAATGAAGCTTCCGGTGTCTCTATTTTTAGTGTAGGGGTCAAAGCAGAGTTGCGCGGTGGTGCGGAGTGAGATTCTCCCGACATCGTTCATGCCGATAGAGACGTTTTCGGTTATTCTGTGCAGGGTGTTTATATCCAGTTTGTATTTCACTTCTTTGATGATGGCGCGGACTTCTTTGGTGGTATGCCTTAGAAAATATTTTCCATTAAGTTGAAGTGGTTTATCGGACATCCAGCATATCATGGCTTCTATATCTTGTCCCTGTCGTGGCAGATTGCCTTCGCGCACCAGCATATCACCGCGTGAGATATCAATATCGTCTTCTAACAGCACCGTGACTGAAAGCGGAGCATAGGCCTCTTTTAATGGTTTGCCATCAAATTCTACCGCCTTGACTTTTGTTGTGAAGCCGGAAGGGAGCACGACGATCTTGTCTCCGGGGCGAATGACACCGCTGGCAATCCGACCGGCATATCCGCGATAATCATGAAATTGATTACTGTATGGACGAATGACCTGCTGCACCGGGAAGCGCATGTCTATATGGTTGATGTCGCTGGCAATGTGGATGGTTTCAAGCAGGTACATCAGTGTCACTCCATTATACCACTTCATATTCTCTGAACGGTGAACGATGTTGTCGCCCGTTAAGGCAGAAACGGGAATGAATTGTATGTCCTTAGTCTTTAAGCGGGTGGCAAATTCACGGTAATCAGCAATAATTTTATCGAATACTTTCTGATCCCATCCCACTAAGTCCATCTTATTAACGCATACGGCGATATGAGGTATTCCTAAAAGAGAGGCAATGATTGAATGTCGCTTGGTTTGTTCCGCAATTCCGTTTCGCGCGTCCACTAATATAATAGCTAGGTTGGCGGTAGAAGCGCCGGTCACCATATTTCGGGTGTATTGGATGTGGCCCGGAGTATCGGCAATGATGAATTTCCTTTTGGGGGTAGAGAAATAGCGATAGGCCACATCTATTGTAATGCCCTGTTCACGTTCTGCTTTGAGGCCGTCTGTCAGCAGGGCGAGGTTTACGTATTCCTCACCTCTTTTTTCGGAGGTGTTCTTAATGTTTTCGTATTGGTCTTCGAAAATGGATTTAGAATCGTAAAGTAATCGTCCAATCAAAGTTGACTTTCCGTCATCTACACTGCCTGCGGTAGTGAAACGGAGAAGTTCCATGTTGAGATAGCTCGTGGCATCAAATTTATCTTCCTTCATACTAAAAATATCCCTCTTTTTTTCTGTCTTCCATACTCGTTTCTCCACGTTTATCATCCGCCCTTCCACCTCTTTCAGTCGTCCTTGAGGAGGCAACCTCTTGGATAATATCATCCATCGTAGCGGCAGATGAAAGGGTGGCACCGGTGGAAGTGATATCACCGATAGTTCTGAAACGCACTATTTTTTCTTCTGCTTTTTCTTTTGGTTTCATTGGGATGTAGGGGCTTTCTGCCAGCAGAACTCCGTCGCGGTTAAACACTCTTCGTTTGTGAGAAAAATAAAGGGAGGGCATTTTAATTTCTTCCATGGCGAGATATTGCCAAACATCTAATTCGGTCCAATTTGAGATTGGAAATATCCTGAAATGTTCGCCTTGGTGCATTCTTCCATTGAATAGATTCCACAACTCCGGTCGTTGGTTCTTTGGGTCCCACTGTCCGAACTCGTCTCGATGAGAAAAGAAGCGTTCTTTTGCCCGGGCTTTTTCTTCATCGCGTCGTGCACCACCGATGCAGGCATCAAACTTGTATTTTTCAATCGTATCAAGTAGTGTGGTTGTTTGCAGGCGAATTCGGGAAGCGTTGTACCCTTTTTCCTCAAATACCCGTCCCTTGTCAATCGCTTCTTGTACCGAACCGACAATTAATTTTGCACCTAATTGTTCCACCAGCATATCTCGGTATGCGATAGTTTCCGGGAAGTTATGACCTGTATCTACGTGCACCAAGGGAAAAGGAATAGCAGCCGGATAGAAAGCCTTCCTTGCCAGATGAGTAACTAGGATAGAATCTTTCCCGCCACTGAAAAGGATAGCCGGATTTTGGAACTGTGCTGCCACTTCGCGCAGCACGAAAATGGATTCCGATTCGAGGGTCTTGAGATGATTGAGTGTATAGGACATTTTCTAATGCTGAATTTAGCGTGTTGAATGCTGAGTGACGATAGGTAAAATGTAATTCGTCAACTCCCTCACACTTTCTTCCACAGTTTTATCTTTTGTTTTGATTTCTAGATTGGGTTTATGGGGTTCTTCCCATGGGGCATTCACACCCGTAAAGTCCTTGATTTCTCCTTTTCTTGCTTTGGCGTAAAGCCCCTTTATATCCCGACGCTCACATTCCTCTAAAGGGGTATTTACATATACCTCAATAAAATCCTCCGCTCCGATAATACTTTTCGCCATCCCCCTTATTTCCTCCGTTGGGGATACAAAACTACAAAGGGTAATGATACCGTTATTTAAAAAGAGTTTGGCCACCTCAGCGATGCGACGAATGTTTTCTTTTCTATCCGTATCTGAAAAGCCTAGGTTATTGTTGATCCCTGTACGCACATTATCCCCATCCAATACCATGGTAAGAAAGCCCTGCTCTTGCAAGGACTTTTCCAAACCTTTTAAAATCGTGCTTTTCCCGGAACCACTCAAACCCGTCAGCCAAATTATTTTCGCGCGTTGGCCAAGCAAGGTCTCTTTGCTTTCGCGGTTGAAAAATTGATCAAATACAGGATGGATATTATCGGGAATGTTTGACATCAGAGCCGCAAAAATAGGCCATTAATTGCAAGAGGCAAGTAGAAGCCAGCTACAGTTGTTCCGTATTCTTATTAGCTAATTGGCCGCAAGCTGCGTCAATGTCTTTGCCGCGACTACGCCGAACAGCTACAGAGATTCCTTTATTTTTCAAGTACCTCACAAAAGCATCGCGTTTTTCTCGTTGCGCTTTTCGAAGTGTAACGCCCTCTACGTTATTATATTCTATGAGATTAATAAAAGCAGGAATCTGCTGGTACAACTGAATCAGGTGGTCGGCATCATCGAGGCTGTCGTTAAAATTATCGAAGAGGATATATTCAAAGGTGATTTTGTTTCCAGTTTTTTCATAAAAATAATTCAGAGATTCTATCAGCGTTTCAATGTTGTTTGAATGGTTGATGTCCATAATCTGGTCGCGCTTCTCATTGGTGGCAGCGTGAAGCGACAGGGCGAGATTAAATTTCATCCCCTCGTCAGTTAATCGCTTAATCCCTTTAGCGATACCGGAAGTAGAAACCGTAATTCGCTTTTGAGCCATGTTCAGCCCCTCGGGGGATGCGATAACACGAATGCTTCTCATTACATTTTCATAATTGAGTAGCGGTTCACCCATGCCCATGTAAACGATGTTGGTAAGCGGACGGTTCCCATGTTCCAAAGCATATTTGTTAAGCAAAATAACCTGATCATAAATTTCCCCAGCATCGAGATTTCGTTCTCGTTTTAGAAAGCCGGTGGCACAAAAGCTACAACTAAGCGAACATCCCACTTGTGATGAAACACAGGCGGTGTTTCGATCATCATCTGGAATCATCACCCCTTCGACTAATCGCGCGTCACGTAATTTCATACCAAGTTTTACGGTACCATCCTGACTTTTTTGAACCAAATGTTCTTGAACCGTTTCAAATGAAAATTGTTCCGATAATTTTGTCCTGAGCGATATGGATAGATTGGTCATCTCGTCGAAGGATCTGGCAGATTTTGCCCATAGCCATTCATAAACCTGTTTGGCGCGAAACTTTTGTTCGCCGAGTTTCTCCAACTCAACAATCAGGTCATCTTGTGTTAAATTTCGGATGTCTTTTTTGGTTGACATATTGACGCAAATGTACTTTTGTAAAACAAAAAACGGATTTGAGCTAACTCAAATCCGTTTAGAACTATTATACTAAGGTACTATTAATGAGGGTGCTTGTCGCTCACTTTAACAGGAGCTGGCGTAGCTGGTGTTGCTTTCACAGACGGAACCACAGTGCTACTTGGCGTAGTTTCTGTTGGAGTATGTGCAGATTCAACATCATTTACTGTACCCTGGATTTTAAGAGTTTCGTTTGCGTTCTTTGCATTGGAAGTAACCGTCACGGTTTTTGTAAAAGGACCAACTCGGTTTATATCGTAGTGAACCTTAATAGTTCCTTTGGCACCTGGGAGAACTGGCTCGGTAGGGCATGTAGGAACTGTGCAACCGCAGGACCCCCGACAGCTTGAAATTATCAACGGCGATTTACCTGTGTTGATAAATTTGAATTCGCGGGAGGCCGCTTTTTCATCACCTTTAGTGATTGTTCCATAATCAAGGGTCATATTTTCCCACTTGATTTCGGCGGCATTCGGATCTGGAGTCGCTGCCGCCGGAGCGTCTTGTGCATTTGCAAACATAGTTGCACCTACCAAGCTTAACATCATAAATACTTTTTTCATGGTTGTTCTTTGTTTTAGTTTAAAAATTTTATTGTCCTTTTGTGAATACAAATCTAATGTCTTTTACGGTGAAACTATATCATTAGGTTACATCGTTTAACGTTTTTTGGGCGCTTTTTTGTTAAATGTACCTGCATGCACGGAGTGATTTCGGTCTTCTACAAGATGTAATCTTTGAAATGGTATGCCTTTGCACAAAGATCAAGAGATTTCCCTTTGCCAGCGACGGGGTTCTTTGAGTTAGAAAATCGGCTCCCTCGCGGATTATCTCCCGGATGAGATGAATAGTTCAATCAGATTTTTGGTTTTGTCAGAATAGAACGAATTTGTTGTTGACAGTCAACGAGCTATTCGGGACCAGATGGTAAGCGAGGTACCTGTTAGCTTGAAATCAGGGGAGTGCTCAATAAACTGTGCTAGGTTTACGAAAGTATTTCTTAAAATAATTCACTCGAAATATCCGACCATTGTTTAGTTCGCCCTGTGCAGTATAATGTACTTTCACAAATTTCGGTTAGATATAGGTACTTGAAAGATGTATTAGCGGGGTACTTTTGACGAAAATTAAATTAGAAGATTATGGCCCGCATTCTCATTGCATCCATTGTAATTATTTTTTCGTTGTCATCCTGTTTGGTTACCAAAAAGAAGTTTGACGAACAGGTAGCGTTAGCAGATAAGTTATTGGCAGAAAAGAATGATTGCAACGATAAACTAAAAGAAGCGCAGGAAGGGATGGAAGATTTGAATCGGCAAATCGCAAGTTTGAATGAAGAAATTGCAAAGTTGAAAGACAGCAATGCTTCGCTACAGGAAAAGAACACAAAACTACAGGATTTGAAAGCGGAATCCGATGCTATTAATGAAAAGGTGAGGAGCAAGATGAATGAGCTCTCTAATCTGTCGGCTTCTGAAAAGGATAAACTGATGAAGCAATTAGCAGCGAAGGAAAAAGAACTAATGGATAGGAGTGAAGAGCTAAACCGCTTGAGCCGCGATCTGAATGAGCGGGATGCTAAAGTTCGGGAATTACAATCGCTGATTGCCAAAAAAGATTCGGCGGTGCAGGCCTTAAAGAAAAAAATGTTGGATGCCTTGACCGGTTTCGGCGCTGGGGATCTAACGGTTTACGAAAAGGACGGTAAAGTCTATGTAGCTTTAAGTGATAAGTTGTTATTCGCTACCGGTAGCTATTCTGTTGAGCCGAGAGGAAAGGAGGCGCTAAAGAAAATTGCGGAGGTGTTGAACAAAAATTCCGACATCTCTATTATGGTTGAAGGGCACACAGACAGTAAGCCTTATATTACCAGTACTACCGGGCCGATAAATAGTAATTGGGACCTGAGTGTGATGCGTGCATCAAGTGTTTCTAAAATTCTTACAGATGAAAACAAAGTAGATCCGCGACGCGTAACTCCGGCAGGTCGGAGCCAGTATTTTCCTGTCGAGAGCAATGATACTCCTGAAGGAAGGAGTAAAAACCGGCGTATTGAAATCGTGTTGACTCCAGATATCAAAGGTATTATGGATATACTAGGTGGCGCTCGTTGATTGGTTAACGACAAATTAGAACCATGCTTCGCTGGTTATTATTGCCTGCAAAATATAGGCACATTGAGAAATATATCGGCGACCGCCCCTTTGCTCTTTTAGATATTGGAGCGGGCAATCATTCTGCCTCCAAAACAAAAAAATGGTTTCCAAATTGCGAGTATCACGGGGTGGATTTGGATAAGACCTATAATAATGATGAGAACGACCTCCGGTTGATGCATGCTTTCTATGAAATGAACCTGGAAGATTTGCAGTTTGATATCATCCCTGATAATTATTTTGATTTTATCATGTGCGCCCACGTCATTGAACATTTGAAAAATGGGGATCTGGTGCTCGAAAAATTGTTGAGCAAAATTAAGGTCGGAGGATATTTATATGTAGAGTATCCGGGCTATCACTCAACGCAATTGCCTTCCATGTATGGTACGCTAAATTTCTTTGATGACCACACCCATGTCAGAATATACTCTGTGAGTGAACTCATGAACCTTTTTATGCGCAAAGGCATGAAGATAATATCCGGTGGTACGCGCAGACATTTACCTACTATGCTTTTAATGCCGCTTAAAATCTTTCATAACTTCTTTGTTTATAAGAAGGTATTGGCAAGTATTTTTTGGGACTATTTTGGTTTTGCGGAGTTTGTCCTGATTCAAAAACCGGTAGAGGCAAAGACCAACACAGAAAGGCAGACTATTAAGTATTAATGACTGTTTCTCCTGCTTCGATGCTTATAGAAAATAGTTAACGAATGCTGTTACATTCGCGCCATGATAGGCAAAGATAGCTCTGGAAATCCCGAAGCGGAGATGGGCTTTTTCGACCATGTAGAGGCACTTCGATGGCACCTCATCCGTTCAGTTATTGCAATTGTTTTATCGTCCTCCTTGGTGGGCGTTTACTACGAGTTTGTTTTTAACAAGATCATTTTGGGGATACAGTTCAAAGACTTTCCTACCTACCGGTTGATGTGTTGGGTTTCGACCAAACTACCTTTTCTGAAAGATATTTGTATAGATAAGGATATGGTCATCCCTTTATTGAATACCTCTTTGTTCGGGCAAATCACCTTGCTATTTCAATATTCTATCATTATCGGGCTGGTTATTTCATTTCCCTATCTCATCTGGGAATTGTGGCGGTTTGTGGCTCCTGCATTGAAACCAGAGGAACAAAAAAAGGTAGGCAAAGTGATTTTGGGTTCATCGGGATTCTTTTTTCTTGGGGTGACATTTTCCTACTTTGTTATCATTCCATTTTCAGTAAATTTTGCTGTGAACTTTTCTATCAGTCCGAGCATCAAAAACAATTTCACGATTGATAATTATATAGATTTCTTTACGGTCATGCTGCTTGCTATCGGTGCGGTGTTTGAAATGCCCGTCATTGTATATTTCCTTTCAAAATTAGGAATTCTGAAGTCCGCAATTATGCGGAAGAGCAGGAGATATGCTATACTGGTAATCGTCATTGTGGCGGGTATTATCACCCCTTCGCCTGATGTGTTCACTCAATGCCTTGTGGCGGTTCCGATTTATATCTTGTTTGAATTCAGCATCTTCATTGCTGCACGCAATGAGAAGAAACGTGAAAAGGAATTAAACGTGGAATCTTAAAACAATAGATAATGAAAATAGCGATAGGCAGCGACCATGCGGGGTTTGAATGCAAAACAGAATTGATAAAATTCCTAATCACTCACGGATTAGAGGTGAAGGATTTTGGTACTTATTCCAATGAATCGGCAGACTATCCTGATTTCGCTCATCCGGTATCTGTTGAGGTGGCAACTGGCAGATTTGATTTTGGTATCCTGATTTGCGGAAGTGCCAACGGGGTCGCAATGACGGCTAATAAGCATCAAGGAATCCGGGCGGCCATTGCTTGGAAACCGGAACTAGCCCAACTGGCTCGCCAACACAACGATGCCAATATTCTATGTCTTCCCGCGCGGTTCATTTCCATTGAAGAAGCCAAGCAATTTGCACTTCTTTTTATTCAAACTCCTTTTGAAGGTGGACGACATCAAAGAAGAGTAGATAAAATTTCCTGTTGATTTAATTTACCGACATGGTCTTTGAACGAAAGGATATTTCCAACGATGAGCTAATACGTCTTTATAAGCTCATCCTGAAACCGCGGGTGATTGAAGAGCGCATGCTCAAGTTGCTGCGGCAGGGGAGGGTGAGCAAATGGTTTTCGGGTATTGGCCAAGAGGCTATTTCGGTAGGTGTTACTGCCGCCTTGCAGGACGACGAATATGTTTGTCCGCTGCACCGCAACCTCGGAGTTTTTACAACCAGGAATTGCAATTTCCAGCAGTTGTTTGAACAATTTCAGGGAAAGGCAGGAGGATTTTCGCAAGGCAGAGAGCGCAGTTTCCATTTCGGCGCGAACCAGCATCACATCGTAGGAATGATTTCACATCTCGGTCCGCAGCTTTGTCTGGGTGACGGGATTGCGCTTGCTTCCAAACTGAAAAAAGAAAAGAAAATCACGGTGGCCTTTACCGGTGATGGCGGCACCAGCGAAGGTGATTTCCACGAGGCCTGCAACATTGCCGCCGTTTGGGACTTACCCATTATCATCTTGATTGAAAATAATGGTTACGGACTTTCGACTCCGGTCAACGAGCAATTTCGTTGCAAGTATCTGGCGGAACGTGCTGTCGGCTATGGGATGAAAGGATTGACCATAGATGGCAACAATATTTTGGAAGTCTATCAAACCGTTAAGCAACTGGCAAAAGAAATGAGAGATAATCCTCATCCCGTTCTGCTAGAATGTATGACTTTCCGTATGCGCGGACATGAAGAGGCGAGCGGAGTGAAATACGTTCCGAAAGAACTGCTCGAAGAATGGGCGAAGAAAGACCCTATTGCAAACTATGAAGACTGGCTGATAGACCAAGGCATTATCTCCCCCGACTATCCCGAACTGTTGAAAGCAGAAATGGACAAGGAGGTTCGCGCCGCTTTTGATGCCGCAGATAAGCAACCAGATGTGGTCGCTGATTCCGAAAAAGAACTGTCAGAAGTTTATGCGCCTTTCTCCTCAAACAACAAACAACCGACAACAAACAACCGACAACTGAAAAGATTTGTTGATGCTGTTTCCGATGGTCTTTATCAAAGTATGGAACGCTTTGACAATCTGGTCATCATGGGTCAGGATGTGGCGGAGTATGGAGGCGTGTTTAAAATCACGGATGGATTTGTAGAAAAGTTTGGAAAGGAAAGAGTACGCAATACTCCAATTTGTGAAAGCGGAATTTTGAGTGCTGCACTGGGCATGAGCGTGCAGGGAATGAAGACCGTGGTGGAGATGCAGTTTGCTGATTTTGTCGCGACGGGATTCAATGCCGTTGTCAATAACATCGCCAAATCATATTGGCGTTGGGGGCAAAATGCAGATGTGGTGGTTCGGATGCCGACCGGTGCCGGTGTAGGTGCGGGGCCTTTTCATTCGCAAAGCAATGAAGCCTGGTTTTTTCACGTACCTGGTTTGAAAATTGTTTATCCCGCTTTCCCGGAAGATGCCAAAGGACTTTTGTGCGCGGCTATTGAAGACCCGAATCCGATCATGTATTTTGAACACAAAGCACTTTACCGAAGTATTGAAGACAAAGTACCAAATGATTATTTCACCATCGAAATCGGAAAAGCAAAACTGGTGAGCGAAGGAGACGATGTTTCCATCATTACCTACGGTGCCGGTGTGCATTGGGCTTTAGAAACTATAAAACAGGAAAATATTTCTGCCGACATCCTCGATTTGCGAACCCTGATTCCTTTCGATAAAGAAGCGATTGAAACCACGGCGAAGAAAACCGGCAAGGTCATCATCCTTCACGAAGACACTTTGATAGGAGGCATCGGCGGAGAAATCTCGGCTTATATCACCGAGAACTTTTTTGAATACTTAGACGCACCCGTCATGCGCAGTGCATCTTTGGATACTCCGGTGCCCTTCGCTATTCCACTCGAAAAAAACTTCCTGCCAACAAAAAGATTTAAAGAAAAACTACTGAAACTGATTCAGTACTAAACGCTTGCTATCACTTTCAATTCAATAGCAATCGGGGAGGGGAGGGCCGTTACTTCCACCGTCGTGCGGCAAGGTTGGTTGTCTTTAAAATATTCCGCATAAATGCGATTGTAAGTATTGAAGTCGCGTTTCATGTTCACCAAAAAGACGGTCACGTCCACAATTTTATCCCAATTGCTTCCGGCTTCATCCAAGGCGATCTTCACATTCTTGAAAACCGAATGTACCTGTGCTTCGAAATCAAACTCCAGATAATTTCCATGCTGGTCTAATTTCAATCCCGGCACACCGTCCTTCCCTGCTTCGCGCGGGCCCATGCCTGAAACAAAAAGAAGGTTTCCCACTTTTTTGGTGGACGGATAAAGACCCATGGGGGTAGGAAGTTGATTTTCATTCTTCATGACTGTATCTATTTCGAGCCGAAAATAATTCATATCCGCAAAGAGTAATTTTATTGAGTCGGATTGGATAGCGCCTTCATTGGAATAGGGATAACACTGAGTTTGGTTGATATTCCAGCTCGACGAGTCTTAATAATAAGTCGAGAAAGTGTCATGCCACTTCACGAAAATACTTGCAAAGGGTCTGTTCACTAAACTGTGTCATAATATATATATAGGTATAATAGCCGGGTGGCTTGGCGAAACCTAAACTGGCGTATATCCGCCATATAACAACGGTTGGCTTGCCGCTGGTTTTTCATCGGCGCGAATATGAAAGGTTTTGGGGCAAACAAAATTGGTTTTTGAACAGGCAGGAGCAATTAGACAAAAACAAAAAAGGCGCTCCGGTTAAGGAAGTGCCTTTTTTGTTGACAATTCATTTTTGCTTTACTCAAGTGGAAGGGTAAGACGGATGGCGATGATTTCGCTATATCCATCAAATCCAACGCGACTTAAGGTTGCTATTCGGATATAATATTTCTCTCCCGGAATAAGGCCAGAAATATTTGCCAAAGCTTTTTCAGCTTCCACTACTATCGGCCACCCCTGAGCCGGATTGGTGCTCAACTCAACCCGGTAGCCCGAATTTTTGTTTACCACTTTCCATTTCAGAACAATTGAACCAATAGAAGCCCCGTTTCTTGCCTTCACCCATTCTGTAGCAGAAAGAATTCCCACCGGGCTATAAGAGTCACGAATTTTCATGCCACTGCTTGCTCCAATCTCCCGGTTACCCTTCGATTTGAATTCTACATAGTTGCGCAGGTCAGACATCTTAGTGTTGAATTCCGCCAAACGTTCATCGCGGATAATCGTCACCTCCGGGCCTCCGGGCATGGCACCTTCAGCAACCTCCAGCGCATCTATAGCGAGGGTTACGTCGGCCAGCGAAGGATCTGGATCAGGGAAGTTCAAATTTCCCAGCATCTTCCGCACAATCTCTCGCGCCTCGACGATTTTATCGCCCACGCTCAATTTAGCGAGTTCGAGTTTAATAATTAGTAACAAAACAAATGCAGAAAACTGCTGTTGGAATTTGCGCTCTTGGCGCTTTCCTTTCTTCATGGTTTTTTTCATGATTTTTGGTTTTAATTTGGTTATATAATAATGAATTGTCAAATTTGCTCCCCGGTTTCAGACGTCCACTGTGTGGCTTTTAATCTTTCGTTCCGGCTTACCCTATCTTTTACGCAACCAAACAATAAAAGGTTACAAAGTAGTTGCTCATCTTGTATTGTTTAAAGTTATTTATAATTAGTTAATTGCTTTTCTTGTAAGGCTTTATATATGATTTTTGCCTCTAAAATAATTTTCGAATATTTTTTGGAACCCTCTCATTTTTCTAGTAGGAAAAGTCTCTTTTCTAGTAGGAAATCTCTGAATACTAGTGGGAAAAGTCCTTTTTCTTATAGGAAATCTCTTAATACTAGTGGGAAAAGTCTCTTTTCTAGTAGGAAATCTCTCTTTTCTAGTGAGAAAAGTCTCTTTTCCAGTGGGAAATCTTTCTTTTCTAGTAGGAAACCTCTCTTTTCCAGTGAGAAATCTATGTATGTTAGAGAGAAAAGCCTCTTTGTTATAATGAAATCCGGGACTGTTCACTAAACTGTGTCATACTATATATAGGTATCAGCCGGGTGGCTTGGCAAAACCTAAACTTGCGTATATCTGCCATATAACGGTTGGCTTGCCGCAGGTTTTTTTAGATTTATGGTGGGGAATAGATGTTATGAGCAATACTTTTGACCAAAATATAACATGAAGATTGACGAATATCATATTAACCCTAAGAAGCTGTTTGGATTTGTGTCAGAAAGTTTTTTAGAATGAAAATCTTTCGTAGAACTCACTGATTTTCGCAGAAAAGGAACCAAAATCTACGAGTTTCTGCGAGTCCTGTGGGAAATATTAATTTACGATTAATAAATCCAAACAGCTTCTAAGGGATTCTTCAAAAAATAATTTGGCAGTAAACGAAGGGATGGTCCTATTTCACAGTAAACTGAAAAATGAGGAATGCACTAGTTGTCATTCAGATCATAATGGATTACATCCACAAAAGTCAATTAAGCATTTCGACCACGACCTTCTTTCGGCTGACATGAAAATAAACTGCAACAGTTGTCATGGCAAACCAGTGGATAAACTGCATGACCAACTCTCCACCTCTTGCAACAGTTGCCATAACACAAACAGTTGGAAGTCTACAGGAATGTTTAATCATGACATGATTACAGGAGTAGATAAAACTAACTGCACTTCTTGTCATCAGAAACCTACCGATTCCTTTCATCAATTGTTGCAAGACAATTGTGATAAGTGCCACTCAACAAGCAAATGGAAGCCTTCTACCTTCGACCATTCATCCTATTTTATTCTAGATAAAGACCACAATGCAGAATGTATCACCTGCCATACCAATAATAATTTCAGCTCTTACACCTGCTATGGTTGCCACGAACATTCTGAAAATAAAATCATTAGTAAACATCAGAAGCATGGTATTTCCAATTTTTCTGATTGTGCTTCTTGTCACCGTAGCGGTGATGAACATGATATCCGGATAGATATGAGAGGGAAGCAAGAAATGAATCAAAATGATGTCAATAAAGTGAAGGACTATATTAAGTCAGACAAGAAACACCACAAAGAAAAGGACTAAAGCGATGATTAATTCTTCTCCTCCCATAGGGTCCCCAATGCTTCGCAAAGGGAAACTCTGCAGGTGGGCGGAAGTTGAAATCTGAAAAAACACAGCACTCAAAATTGAGTTATTCTTCAACAAGCTAAAAATTAAACATTATGGAAACGACTACGACAAAGTATTCTACCGTATATCGGATTGTTCATTGGGCAATAGCTATATCATTTTTTACTATTGCTAAACACCATCTTTCTGCGATTAACTTGGCTGAATAAGAATAATATGGCGGATATCATGCAAGAGTATTTGAAAGGAGCAGGTCAATCTTTATCGCAAGACCAAGTAATTGCAATGGCCAAGAAAATTCGAGAACCGATGTGGAACTGGCATATTTATATCGGCTATATTTTGGTCGGATTACTCAGCATTCGTTTCGCCCTTCCGTTTTTCGGAGAAATGGAATTTCAAAATCCATTAGCTGCGGGTATATCCACCAAAATAAAATTTCAAAGGTGGATTTACATTATCCTCTATGTATGTATCGTTATTTCGTTAGTAACCGGATTATTGATAAAGTTTGGTCCGAAGTCTCTCCGAGAGCCTATGGAAGAAATCCATGCACTTGGCATTTACTATATCGTGCCGTTTATCATCATCCATTTGGCAGGTATATTAATCGCAGAATTTACAGACCCAAAAGGAATTGTTTCAAGAATAATCAGCGGCTCTGATCATAGCGTTTAAATATGAAAAGAGTAAACTAGCTTAGCGCAGAGTCCTTTTCCCAAAATATTTTTCTAATGAATGATTTGGGCGATGAACAAATTGCCTGATGGTAAATTCAACCTTGCGCTTGTCTGCATCTGTTTTATATTCGCGGCACAATACAAAAAACTGCACATGAATTTCTCTTTGACCGAAGAACAACTGATGATTCGCCAGGCGGCGCGTGATTTTGCACAAAATGAATGTAAGCCGGGCGTGATTGAGCGCGACAACCTGATGAAGTTTCCAGAGGAGCAGGTGAAGAAGATGGGCGAACTGGGCTTTTTGGGCATGATGGTTTCGCCGGAGTATGGCGGCGGCGGCATGGATACGATTAGTTATGTGTTGGCGATGGAGGAAATCTCGAAGGTGGATGCTTCGTGCTCGGTGTTGATGAGTGTGAACAATTCGCTGGTGTGCTGGGGTCTTGAAGCCTTTGGCACGGAGGAGCAAAAGAAAAAGTATTTGGTGCCTTTGGCAAAAGGCGAAAAGATTGGCGCTTTTTGTTTGAGCGAACCGGAAGCGGGCAGCGATGCTACTTCACAAAAAACGACTGCGGAAGATAAAGGCGATTATTATTTGTTGAACGGAACAAAGAACTGGATCACGAATGGAAGTTCGGCTTCGGTTTATTTGGTGATTGCGCAAACTCACCCGGAAAAGGGCCACAAAGGCATTAATGCTTTGATTGTGGAAAGAGGGATGAAGGGGTTTGAGATTAGTAAGAAGGAAGAGAAGCTGGGAATTCGCGCATCAGACACACATACGTTGTTGTTTAATGATGTGAAAGTGCCCAAGGAAAACCGAATCGGTGAAGATGGATTCGGGTTCAAGTTTGCGATGAAGACTTTGAGCGGTGGAAGAATTGGTATTGCGGCTCAAGCCTTGGGTATAGCCGCTGGCGCTTACGAGTTGTCGCTTGAATATTCAAAACAGCGCAAAGCGTTTGGCACAGAGATTTTTAACCATCAGGCCATCGCCTTTAAGCTGGCAGATATGGCGACGGAAATTGAAGCGGCGCGTTTGCTGGTTTATAAAGCGGCTCTATTAAAAGATCAGGGGAAGAATTATGATCAGGCTTCGGCTATGGCAAAAGTATTTGCTTCGGAGACGGCGATGAAGACCACCGTAGAAGCGGTGCAGGTTCATGGTGGTTATGGTTATGTGAAAGAATATCACGTGGAGCGTTTGATGCGCGATGCTAAAATCACGCAGATATATGAAGGCACTTCGGAAGTGCAACGGATAGTTATTTCGAGAGGAGTGCTGGCTTAGGCTTTCCTCCGCCTATTTTCAATTCAGAAGCAGATTATCAATCAGGCGGACGTTGCCTATACGTACCGCTACAAGGGCGATAAGTTTTTCGCGGCGGCTTTTCGCGGGCTTTAAAGTGCGGGCGTTGCGGATTTCAAAATATTCGACAGCAATGTTGTGGCAATGACTCAAATGTTTCCCGCCCCAAAATTGCAGTTTGGAAATGGACAAGTCATTCTCGTCGAACAGCGCTTTCACTCTATTCAGTGTCTTAGAGATTTCGGTAGCAAGTTTTCTTTTGGGGCGGCTGAGGCGCGCGTTTCGCGAGCTCATAGCCAGTCCATCTTTTTCGCGAACTATAGGGCAGACGACCAACTTTGTTTTAATCTTCATTAGCCCTATTAAATCTGCCACTATCAGTTGTTGCTGATAGTCCTTCTGGCCCATGAAAAGAAAATCGGGCTGAACGATTTGCAAGAGGCGTTCTACGACCTGCACCATCCCATTAAAATGACCGGGACGAAACTCTTCTTCGAGGGTCTTCGCCAAAAAGCCAAAGTTTCTCTTTTGTCTTTTCTTGGTGCCGTCGGGGTAGATTTCGGGAACAGAGGGAAGAAAAACAACATTGCAGGAGGCCTTATGAAGCAGGGCTAGGTCTTTCTGGTTCATTTCAGGATATTTCAGGAAGTCCTCTATATCATTAAACTGGGTTGGGTTGACAAAAATGCTGCAAAGGGTGATATCCGCTGTGCTTCGAGCTGTATCTATCAAAGAAAGGTGTCCGTCATGCAGGGCTCCCATAGTGGGAACAAAGCCAATGGTCTTCCCCGACTTTTGGGCTGCTTTAAGGTAAATTTGCAGTTCTGAGACCGTTTCAAAAACCTGCATTTCAGCGTGCTTTAACAATTTTGATTGCACTTTGTTGGGGTTCTTTCGGATTTTTGTTATTATCTTTGCACTCCGTTTCATTTAGACGGTCCTTTAAATCAACAAATAAAACAAACAATAATATGGAAAAGAAGAAGATTCTGATTATTACTCAGGAAATGGATCCCTATGTAGCCTTGACTGAGGCTGCAAAGATTGCCAATGAGCTACCCAAGTTCGTTCAGGAGCAAGGCATGGAGATTCGGGTGCTGATGCCTAAGTTTGGTACGATTAACGAGCGTCGCCATCGGTTGCATGAAGTAGTTCGTCTTTCGGGTATTAATGTGATTATAGATGATGAGGATTATCCATTGGTGATTAAAGTGGCTTCCTTACCCGGAGCCCGCTTGCAGGTATATTTTCTAGATAATGAAGATTTCTTCAAACGCAAACTTCTTTTTCACGACGAAAACAATAAGTTCTTCGACGATAACTCGGATCGAATGATTTTCTTCTGTAAAGGATGTTTGGAAACGGTTCGTAAGTTTGGTTGGGGGCCCGACATCATTCATTGCTTTGGCTGGATGACCAGTTTGATTCCTCTATATATCAAAACTACTTATAAGGACGACCCCGTATTTGCAAACACTAAAGTGGTTTATTCTATTGGCAGAAATGAATTCAAAGAAAAAATGAAGCAGGATTTCACTAAGAAACTTGCTATCAGTGACGACATCTCTAAAAAGCACATCGAGTATTTCAAAGCTGGCGACAACACGAGTCTGCACATTGCCGGTTCACGGTTTGCAGATGCCTTGTTGCTCAATGATTTGGTAGATGAAGAGGTTTCCAGCTACGTTAAAAAAACCAAAGGCAAGAAAGTCCTCAAAATGGATAGCAAAGAGGAAGATCCGATGATTCTGCTTGGGCGTTTCTATCAGACCATCTTAGCTAATTAAGCGTTCGGCTATTATTCTTTTATTTGCGCGGTGTTCATCCGTAGTCTTAGTCTGAAACATCTTAGATATCTCTTTATAGCACCAGCAGTTCTCTGTTGGTGCTTATTTTATTTACAGGGCTGCAAAGAACCTGGTATAGAAGATAAAGATTTGTTGACTAATGATGATGACCTTAACCTAAGGCGAGATACGCTGGCTGTGTCCGTATTTTCAGAATGGGTGCCGCCCTTGGTTTCCAGTGGGGTCACCACTACGGTTTTAGGAGATATCAAGGATCCTAAATTCGGGCGAACGTATGCGAGTTTTTACGCTCAATGCCGACTGCTAACCAACAATGTCACCTTTGGAGAGAATCCAATTCTTGATTCTATTGTGCTTACGCTCAAATACAACAACAAGTATGGTGCTTTCGACCAGCCGGTAAATGTCAGCGTATTTGAAATGAACCAAAGTATTTTTGATTCGGTCCCTTATAAAACCAATGATGCGTTTGGTGTCTATCTTCCCGCTATCGGGCAGGTTTCTAATTTCATTCCTAATCTGACGGATAGTGTTTATGAAATAGGTGGCGCATTACCAGCTCATCTTCGAGTAACTTTATCTTCCGCGCTCGGCAATAAGATTCTTTTAGCCAATCCGGCAGATCTTCAAGACAACAATACCTTTCTTAATCTGTTCAAAGGTTTCTATATCACGGCTACCGCTCCTGGTGGTGGCAATGGCTTGATATATTTTGATCCTCGTTCTACTTTTTCAAAGATTAGTCTGTACTATCAAAATAGTAGTGCCGACTCATTGGTATATGATATTCCACTTTCGGGTGCCCGTTTTAACCATTTCGACAATATCTATACCGGCACTGCCGTTAATTCGTCAGTTACTTCACCAAACCCGGCGGGTGAGGAACTGATGTATATTCAATCCGGGGCCGGAGTACGAGGGCGCATTAATATTTCTAATCTCGATAGTCTTCCCGATAATATTGCGATTAATAAAGCCGAACTGGTATTGTCACGAAGCCCCTCCGATACTGCATATCCTGGGCCATTGCTTCTTGATCTTTTCAGGATAGATGATGCTGGTCAGCCTCAGAAGTTAGAGGACGATGCACTCAATAGCTTTGGGGGAACCAGTGTATCAGAAATCGTTGACGGAGTAAGCATTATTCGCTACCGGTTCAATATCCGCAAATATTTTCAGAAATTGATAAAGGGTGTTTATCATAACAACGGCTTTTTCTTACAAACACTTTCTGCCGAAACTACTTCTGAAAGATTGGTGATTTCCAATTCTTCAACCGATAAAAAATATAGCGTAACTTTGATCGTTACTTATACTAAACTATAATTTATATGTGTGGTATCGTTGCTTATGTTGGTCCTCGTGAGGCATATCCTATTTTAATTAAAGGATTAAAACGACTGGAATACCGAGGCTATGATAGTGCCGGGGTTGCTTTGTTAAACGGAGAACTCAATATTTATAAGTGTAAGGGGAAGGTCGCTGACCTTGAAGCGGTTACGGAATCAAAAAATGTATCCGGCCATCTCGGCATGGGGCATACCAGATGGGCCACTCATGGCGAACCGAATGATGTGAATTCACATCCTCATCTTTCTCAAAGTGGAGATATCGCCATCATTCACAACGGCATCATCGAGAACTATGGCACCCTCAAAGAAGAACTGACCAACCGCGGACATATATTCTTGAGCGACACAGATACCGAGATACTGGTACATCTCATTGAGGATGTTCAGAAAAATACAAATGTCCCACTTGAGGAGGCTGTGCGTCTGGCTTTGCATGAAGTTATCGGAGCTTATGCTATTGTCGTCATTTCTAAAAATGACCCTACCCAACTGATTGGAGCACGCAAAGGTTCGCCACTAGTAGTCGGGATTGGCGAAGATGAATTCTTCATGGCTTCAGATGCTACTCCCATTATCGAATACACCAAAGACGTTACTTATCTGGAAGATGGCGAGATTGCTTTCATACGCGATGGCAAACTAAGCGTGAAGACCATTGACAATATAGAGCGCATTCCTTACATCCAGAAACTGGAAATGAATCTGGAGGCGATTGAGAAAGGCGGCTATGAGCATTTCATGCTGAAAGAAATTCATGAGCAGCCTCGTTCCATCTATGATTCTTTGCGCGGACGCTTTGACCCGGCAACCGGGCTATTCGCTATGCGCAGCCTTAAAGAATACGAATCAAAAATCAAAAACCTCAAACGCATCATCATAGTGGGTTGTGGCACCTCTTGGCATGCCGGGTTGGTAGGTGAATATCTATTTGAAGATATTGCCCGCATACCGGTGGAGGTGGAATATGCCTCCGAGTTCCGGTATCGGAATCCGGTAATTGGCGAGGATGATTTGGTCATTGCTATTTCACAATCAGGAGAAACGGCCGATACGCTGGCGGCTATTGAACTCGCCAAAGAAAAAGGAGCCACTATTTTTGGCTTGTGTAATGTGGTCGGCTCTTCTATTCCACGTGCTTCTCATGCCGGAGCCTATACCCATGCCGGGCCTGAAATCGGTGTAGCATCAACTAAGGCCTTCACTTCGCAGGTAGCAGTACTTGCTCTCTGGGCATTTGGTTTTGCGCAATTGAAAGGACGGGTTACTAAACAGGAATTGAGGAATGCCTTTGCTGAACTTGAGGCCATTCCTGATAAAGTGGCGCGGACCTTAGCTTGTGAACCGCAGATAATCGAATTAGCTAAAACATTTGTCAATTCACATAATGTGCTTTACCTCGGTCGGGGATATGGCTTTCCGGTTGCCTTGGAAGGCGCGCTGAAGCTGAAAGAGATTTCTTATATCCATGCCGAAGGGTATCCTGCTGCAGAGATGAAGCATGGGCCCATTGCCTTGATTGACGAAGCCATGCCGGTAGTTGTCATTGCAACCCACAGCAACATCTACGAAAAGGTCATTAGCAATATTCAGGAGGTGAAAGCGCGTAAAGGAAGAATTATTGCCATCGTTACCGAAGGAGATAACAAGGTGCGCAATATGGCCGACTTTGTTATTGAAGTTCCTGAAACCAAAGAATATTTAGAGCCTTTGCTCACCACTATCCCTTTACAACTTCTCTCATACCATGTCGCCGTGCTTCGCGGATGCAATGTGGACCAGCCGAGAAACTTAGCCAAGAGCGTTACGGTAGAGTAAAACGCAAAAATGGGACATGGGACAAGTGAAGGATAACCTTCTCACTTGTCCCTTGTCCCATTCACATTTTCAGTCTATTTCGTAGCCGCAAAACGTCTTGCTACTTCGCTCCAGTTGATAACGTTGTAGAAAGCGCTTACATAATCAGGGCGACGATTTTGGTAGTTCAGGTAATAAGCATGTTCCCAAACATCAATACCGAGGATTGGAGTGCCTCCACAACCACGCGCACTTTCAATATCCATCAAAGGATTGTCCTGATTTGCCGTAGAGCAGATTTCAAGTCCCTTTGATGTAACACAAAGCCAAGCCCATCCAGAGCCAAACCGAGTAGCGGCTGCTTTGCTGAATTCTTCCTTAAATTTATCGTAAGAACCAAAAGTGCTGTTCATAGCATCGCCCAATGAACCCATAGGAGAGCCGGTAGATTCATTATGTGGTGCCATAACCTGCCAGAACATCGAATGATTCCAATGACCACCGCCGTTGTTGCGCACGGCAACCGATAGCTTAGAAACATTTTTTACGACTTCATCTATAGATTTATTCTCCCATTCTGTACCTGCCAGAGCAGTATTCAGATTGGTAACATAAGCTTTGTGGTGCTTGTCGTGATGGATCTCCATCGTGCGGGCATCAATATGTGGTTCGAGTGCGTTGTACGCATAAGGTAAGGCAGGTAAGGTAAAAGCCATGGTTTCTAAATTTTAGAGTTAAAAAAAAGAGATTAAAGGTTTCATCATAAAAGAGGAGTAAATCCTTATGATATTGAGATGCCAAAAATAAAATGTTTCGAGCAGGATAGATAATTCATTTGCGCTTTTTTCTGAAAAACTCTGTTAACAATATACCACATTCCTCTCCCAATACTTTATGAACCACCTCGGTTTTCGGGTGAAGCACCTTTCCTTCTATTAAACTGTAACCCGCTTTGGGATCTTTTGCTCCATAAACCAGCTTACCGATTCGCGCCCATTTCAAAGCGGCGGCGCACATCAAGCAGGGTTCGAGTGTGACATATAAAGTACATTCTTCCAAAAACTTACTGCCGAGATAATTCGATGCAGCGGTAATGGCAATCATTTCGGCATGAGCTGTCACGTCGCGTAACTTTTCTGTTTGATTATAACCTTTGCCGATAATTTTGTCATTGCAAATTACTAAAGCTCCCACCGGAACCTCATCTTCTTCTCCTGCACGGACGGCTTCTTTCAGCGCCAGCTTCATGTAATAACTATGGTCAAAGGGCATCGGTTGAAATTCTTTTTCGTAAAATAAATAAATAGCCCAACAAAGCCGGCAGCACCAGGTTCATCAGCCATACAAAGGTAACTGCACTTAACACCACCAACTGGTTTTCATCGCTTTCGGAAAATACATAGAGTGCTGTGCCGCCTCGGAAACTGAGGTCGAGTAGCGGCATCAGCGGTGAGAAGGTCTGGAACAAAAGAAAGACGGCTGTGCAGGCAGAGAGTGTGACCAAGTCGCTGTCGGAACCGAAGAAAACAAGCAACAGGACATATTGATGGAGGTAAACCGTAAAGCGAAGAAGCGAAAGAAAAAAGACCTTCAATTGGGTGAAGAATTTAGGCACGTGAATTCTCTGCAACACCCATCCACGACTTTGCAGAAAAGAGTTGGAACTGATAAAACGATTGAACCAATCATAGCGGAAATAAAAAAGCAGAAATATCAACGCAGCTCCGGTAACGAGCGCATAAAGAAAAGAGTCATCGCGCCAAAGACGAAGCAAGAGCGAAGCCGCCACGAGCGTGGCTGCTGCCTGTGCCAGCCCGCCAATCACGCTAAGGTAAAACGCCTTGGGTTGATTATCGCCTTCCAGATACATGGCGCGGCCTACAAACTCGCCACCGCGACCGGGAGTGATGAAACCCAGCGTCACTCCGGCCAGTACCGCTTTGAAGAGTGAAACAAAAGACTGTCCCGATTGCAGCAATATTTTCCACTTGTATGTTTCCAAAAACCAGTTGACCGCCACCAGCAAAAGAGCCGCGATGAAAAAAGGATAGTTGTCTGAATGCAGATGCTGCAAGAACCCCGCAAACTCTGTTTTGAAATTTCCTCGAATGAACAAGCGATCGGCAATGAGCCATGTCATCAGGAAAAATATCATCCATTTGAATGCCCAAACGATGCGCGGTTGCCGGAAAAATTTCACGCGCTAAACATAAGCGAAAATGTTACCCGAAAATAAAGAACAGCAGATTCTGTTTGGTGTTATCCGAAATAAAAAACCTTCCAAGTCTTCAAGACTTGGAAGGTTGACCCTTCGAGTTTAAAAACCCTTATGGAATTTGAATGACTCCTATCATCGGCGAATGATTGGTACAACGATAATATAAGGTAGTAGGCGCATCCATCGGCACTTTAAATGTCAACGATGAGTTATCGGCATCCTGATTGGTGACCCCTACATTGAATGGAGTGCCGGGAAAAGTATTGGTGCTTGATATACGAAATGGATTACCGGTAGAAATATTATTAAACACATAGGTAAACCCTCGGTGCAAAATCAAGGTAGGATTTGCATTAGAGCCAGAGACGTAGTCCGGTGCGTTTCCAATCAAATAGGCTGTATTGTTTGATTGATCTACGTTGAAGACCACCGTAGAACCATCTGCCGCAGCACCGATCGCACCGATAGGGCCAGTCATACCCACTCCATCTGCCCCTGTGGGACCGGTCGGTCCTGCCGGTCCGGTTGCTCCGGCAGAAGCATTAGCGGCGTAGAGCGCAAAGGGAACACTGAGCAGTTGAGAGGCTCCCAGATTGACGTACACTCCATCCATTTCTTTATCCATTTCTACCAGCAGGAATTTCTCTCCGCTCGCCCAATCTATAGCGCTGAAGTTTCCCATTTCAACGGTTCCTCTGCCAATAAACGAGCTAAACAATCCAAACTGATTGGTGATAACCGTATCTCTTTCGCGATAGACGGGTGTACCCGGCGAAATATCTGATTCCACCGTAAAACGCATAATAAGTTTCTTCTCAGATACTACTGTTCCATTCGCATCGCGGGCAACGGCTTGATAATTAATCGCTTGCGGAACTTGTGCACTCAACATTTCTCCTGCCAACAAAAGCGGGATAATCAAATTGATCATTGTCTTTTTCATGATTTTAGAATTTAGGTGAATGATTTTTTGTTTACTACCGTGTTATCAAACACACAGCATCCAAACAGCATGCCGGTATTTCGAGTTTAAAGCTACAACCTTTTCGTACTTGGATGTAATATTGTTTCACATCTTTTTGCGAATAGCTGTAGTCCGTTAGTCCGTTCAAATAAAGGAGTCCAAAATCTTTTGAAGGTCATACAAAATAAACCTTCCAAGTCTTGGAGACTTGGAAGGTTTCGATAAAAGCGCTTCCATCTCTCGGAGGGATGGAAGCGCTACATATTCGGGACAAGCTATCCGGCGGGAACAAGTACCGTTCTCGCCACGTAAAATCAAACGACGGGCGTGGTAACGGTATTCACCGATTCTTCCCAATAGTTTTCAGAATCCCTTTCAATCCATTGATGAATGATTGTTTTCATTGCTTCCATCTTTATATGGCAAATAATGTTGCGGAGAATGAGCAGCCCATAGGGAACCAAAACGTATATGACGGGGGCTAACCTGTCTTTAAAAAGGTATATAAAGAGACAAATAAAAGCGCTGTTTAAATAGAATTGGGTTTCCAAAGTACGGCCTTTACCAATAAACTGGTTATGTCCTTTCATGGTCACTTTATGTTCTTCAAAATTTACTTTGAGTACGCTGAAAAGCGGCATGTAAATGGTCAAAGTAGCTCCCGGTGCGGGGGTGGACTTCAGGATAAACTGATCTGTGTTTTCGTCAATGGAATATTTATATCCAAAGAATTTGAGCCGTTCTGCAATCTTCTCGGGGCGGATGGGTTTATTCATAACAATTCGTTTATGAGTAAAAATAAAAAACCTTCCAAGTCTTAAAGACTTGGAAGGTTGAAGAAATCATCGCTCAATTCCCCTTCTGCTTCTTTTTTCTTCAATTATTTTTTGGATGGCCTCTAAATCTTCTAATGGCATTTGGCGTATTTCGGCGATGAGGTTGGGAAACTTTTTGGTGCGCAGTTTTTGGAGCGGATGGTTGGGTATGTCCCAGGCTTTGCTGTCGGGTTCCCAATAGAAAATGTCGTTGGGGGTGCAGTGATAATGGATGCAAATCAGTTCGAGGTGTTTCATGTTCACTTGTTTCACTTTTTTGTTCAAAAGGCGGGTGGCACTGGAATGTGGAATGCCGATAGTGGTGAGTGCCGGGTGCGGGTGGCTAAGGTCGCGCGCGGCGAGTAGTTCTCTGATTTTTAAAACGAACATAAAAATGGGTTTAGGGTTTAAGTAATTGTTTCGAGGGGTAATTTTAAAACGAATGGATGTTTTCTGAAATCCTACATAGGATGTTCATCCGAGCTTTCAGGAGGTATAAACTTATTTTGAGGAGGTGGTTAAGACATGATGGGATGTATTTCCTATCATACAGGCTATCCTTCTAATAGGATAGGCCATCTTTCAGATAAATAGGGAGGTGTTTCTGTCAAAGCGGGAGGTATATCCGATAATGCAGGAGATTTATAACTCAAAGTTTTCTTTTTGCTCCGTTCAACCATATATTTTTGGTTTTAAATAAAAAACAAGGAAATATGGAAAACCATCAGGAAGATAAATTAGGGATGTATGAAAAGGTGAAAGCATTTCTCTTCACCTTTGCCGCCGCCCTGGCGAGTGTGACACAGATTGCGGGCTTGGAGACCACGCTGAACGATAATATTGACGACATAATAGATGCCGATATCGTCGCCACCGAAGATGACACCTGTTTCACGGAACAAAAAAGCTCCGAGCGTTCGGATTTGGAAGAGCTGGTGCTCAAAGTAGCGCGGGCCTTGAGCAGCTATTGGGCCAGCATCGGCAGCACCGGTTCGCTGCGGCTCACGGACTACAGGCCTTCGGAACTGGAGGCGCTGCGAGATAATGACATGTTTGCGGCGGCCAAGCGCTTGTTCGATGTCGCTGAACCTTTGAGTGCCAGCCTGTCGGCGTTCAACAGCGGCCCTGCCGATGTAACGGACCTCGGCACCAAGATGGATGAGTATTTCAGCCACATACAGTTGCCAAAATCGAAACAGGGGGTGCGTATAGCGGCGGGCAAGGATGTGGACCGGCTGATGGAAAAGACCGACAACCTTCTTAAAACGCTGGATATTTATCTGTCCACCTTTGCTACGATTGATGAGAATATGTATGACCAGTATAAAAGCGCCCGGTCTATTGATGATTCGGGCGGCGGAAGCTCGAAAGTGCGCCGCGGCAATCTGGATCCGGATTCGATTCGCAATGCCACGTTTGCCGCCGGCCAGATTTCGGAAGACACGGTGCTGGAATTTGCCAACACCGGCATCAGCAGCCTGATGGTATTTTATTTTGCTTCAAGTCCCTTGGCCGTTTCGGATGGCGTGACCACCGAAGTGGCACCGGGCGCCAGCATTCAGAAAACTGCCCTCGATGCCGGATACCTGATTACAAAAAATAAGCTGACTGTTTTTAATCAGAGCGCCCAATCGGGCAAATGGCGGGTGAAGATTATTCCGCAGCCATAGGCTTTGCTTTTTGTTTGCTGTTTGCAAACCTTCCAGGTCTTTAAGACTTGGAAGGTTTTTTTTGATTGTATGCGCCACTGGTTTAAGTTTGCAAATAATCCAATCAAAACAAAAGGCACTGATGATGGAACGTGGGGGCTTTTTTGATTTCAATCTCTAACATTGAAAATTCCTTAACTTCGTATTATTAATTGAAAAAAGAAATGGAATACATTTTAATCCCTTCAAAATCTAAAGATGAAACAGCTTTTTTTCTAAGTCTGCTCAAGCGGATGAAGAAAGAAGCGGCAACACTTTCTGCTGACGAGATGGAGGACTTAGCGTTTATCAGTGCTTTGAAAGAAGCGGAGGTCAGTGGGAAAGGAAGTTTGAACAAAGTAAAAGCACGTCTCGCAAAAATTGCCTCCGGCAAATGAAGGTAGAAGTTCAGAGGTCTTTTGAAAAGGATATTGAAAAAGTCACTGATGCGAAGCTTGCTGCTCAGATAAGTGCCGTAATAGATGAACTGGAAAACTGTAAATCACTGTCTGGTCTGCGCCACCTCAAAAGAATGCAAACCAAAGGCAGTTACTATCGGATTCGTATTGGCAACTATCGGCTTGGACTGCTTCAGGATAAGGATAAACTTATCTTGCTTCGGTTTATGCACCGCAAAGACATCTACAATTATTTTCCCTAATCACTCATGAAACGCCTTTCCATATTTCGTCTTTGTCTGTCGCTATCCTTCACTTTGGTGGTAATGACTACGGTCAGTTTTCATGAAGTACACTACCTGTTTACTCATCATGCCGAACATGAACACTGCGAAAACCATTTGCATGCCAATGACCATAACCATTGTTCGGTTTGCAAGTTTGATGTTTCGGTTTTTCACTGACGATCTTTCAGTGCCGTTGCTGAGTGAAGCCGATATATTTCCGGTAATAATCATTGCCCAACTTTATGCTCCTATTCTTCTAAAGAAGCATCCTTCCAATCTTCTCCGAGGTCCTCCGGCACTCGCATAGCTATTCTGTTATACCGGTTCATCGGGCCGGTTGGTTTATCTGTTGATTTAATTTATTGAGATGCCAAGAGTATTCTGTTTACTCCTGCTTTTATGGTTTATCCCTTCATGCGTTCACGCGCAGGATTGCAATATTGTCCTGAAGGGAAAGGTGCTGGATGAAAATTCGGTCAATGCTTTAGAGGATGCCACCGTGGTGATTGTAGAAACCCAGCAGTCGGTGATAACAGATGCAAAGGGGCGGTTCCAGTTCAAATCTCTATGCACAGGCAAGATGAGCATCTCCATTTCGCACATCGGTTGCGAATCGCAATTGATTGTTCTTGAATTGAATACCGATACCTTGATCAAACTGAAACTGAACCATCACCATCACGAATTAGACGCAGTGGAAGTAACCGCTTCAAAAAAAGAAAGTCATAGCACTCAAAGCGCCGTAACCATAGATAGCAAAGAGCTGAATCAATTGAGCGGATTGTCTCTTGCTAAAACACTGGAACGGATTCCGGGTGTTTATTCGCTTAGTACCGGCGCCACGATTTCTAAACCCGTGATTCACGGTCTGCATTCTAACCGAATCTTGATGATGAATAACGGGGTGCGCTTGGAAAGTCAACAATGGGGCAGCGAACACGCTCCTGAAATAGATCCTTTCGCAGCAAAGAAAATTACCGTGATTAAAGGGGCCAACTCACTTCGCTTTGGCAGCGATGCGATTGGCGGAGTGATTTTGGTAGATCCCAATCCGCTACCGGTGAAACATGGGATAGCAGGCGAAGTCAATCTGGCTGCGTTCAGCAATAATGCCGAGGCAAACATTTCTGCCACAGTGGAAGGCTGCCATCACCGCGTTCCAGCTTTTAGTTGGCGAGTGAATGGCACTTACAAACGCGGAGGCAATTCACGTGCTCCGGATTATTGGCTGGGAAACACGGGTATTGAAGAAGGAAACTTTTCAGTAGCCGCCGGATACAAAAAACCTAAAGCAGGTGTTGAAGTTTATTATTCGCGCTTTCAAACACGAATCGGCATACTGGCAGCAGCGCACACCGGCAATCTCGCTGACTTGCAAGCAGCCATCGAGCGGCGCGACCCGCTCATACCAGCTTCTTTCACCTACACCATCGGAAGGCCGTATCAATCGGTAGTGCATCACTTGGCAAAGGTCAGAGCTTATTTTCAGCACAAAAAGCTGGGCGACTTCTCAGTCACCTTTTCCTTTCAAAACAATGTGCGCAAGGAATATGACATCCCGACCGCCGCGGTGCAGGACAAACAGAGACCAGGTTTCTATTTTCAAATTCAAACTTTCAATCTCGATGCCGATTGGCAACATCACCTCGGTAAATACGTCAGCGGTACTTTTGGTATCAGCGCTTCGACGCAAACCAACAACTTCAAATACTCCTACTTCATTCCTGACTTCTGGAATTACGGCACCGGATTGTTTTTGGTAGAACGATGGGTGAAGGACAAGTTTGAATTGGAAGGCGGTTTAAGGTTTGATTATAAAGCGGGACAGTATTTTATCCGGACCACGTCTGTTCAATATGATACTTCACTTCAATTCTATGCTCCAAGTGGTAACATCGGCTTTGAATATCACGCCAAGGAAAATTTGGCTTGGCGATTAAACTTTGGTTCTGCATTTCGGGTACCTGCTCCGAATGAACTCTTTGCATTTGGCGTTCATCATGGCGCTGCAACTTTTGAAACCGGTAACGCAAACCTGCGACCGGAACAAAGTTTTAATCTCAGCACATCCGCCAATTACCAAAGTAAATATTTCTCTCTCAATGCTGAACTCTACACCAACTACATCCGGCGCTTCATTAACCTCGTTCCGGTTCAACCGCCCCGGCTGACTATTCGTGGTGCTTTTCCTTCTTTTGACTATCGCCAACAGGATGCTTTACTCAGCGGCTCAGATTTCGATTTCACTATCCATCCATATAAGGGCTTAGATGTTTACAACAAAACATCGCTCCTTTTCGCTAGAAACCTTGCAACCAAAAATTGGTTGGAACAAATGCCACCTTTACGTTTTGAATATGGACTGCGCTACTCCATAAGTTTTAGCCGGAAACTAAAAGAAGTATTTGCTGGTGCGGCGGTGATACAAGTTTTAAAGCAATCGCTTCTGCCAAATCAGACAGATGATTACGCTCCCTCTCCACCGGGATATTGGCTGTTGAATTTTGATGCGGGTGTGAGGTTTGAGTCAAAGCAAAACAACTACTCCCTCTCTGTCAACATAGACAATGCCGCCAATGCAAAGTACCGGGATTATTTAGACCGGTTCA
The DNA here is from genome assembly GCA_016722375.1 of Bacteroidota bacterium. NCBI lineage: Bacteria > Pseudomonadati > Bacteroidota > Bacteroidota bacterium. Next base: position 270,580 of record JADKJG010000006.1, read on the forward strand.
GATATTATGCCGACGCTCGCGGAATAAACTGTGCACTTCGGTTCACTTGGAATTTTTTCATTCCTGAACATCATTAACCAAAATAAAATCAATCATTATGAGAAATAGAAAGCTAAAGTCAAACCTAAATATCCTTGCAGTGGTTATCGCTGTTGCAGTGCTGCTTTATTCCTGCAAACCAGCCTGCGAGCGCAACCCAAATGACCCTGAATGTTCGGGAGAGAGGGAACTCATCACCACCTTACGGGTAATAGTTTCTGATTCGGCGACGGGAATTGTTATTGATACTTTTCAATTTAAAGATGTAGATGGAAACGGCTTACCGGAAGTACTTGATACCATTCGCTTGAATGCAAATACAACTTATCGGGTAGCACTTGAATTCTTAAATGAGTCTGTCAGCCCTATGGAGGATATTACCAAACAAATTCTGATAGAGAAGAATGACCATTTCATTGCTTATCAAAGTCAGAATGTCGCTATTGGCTTCACCTACCTTGACTATGACAACAATATTCCTCCACTACCTCTTGGATTACAGACCAACTGGAATACCGGAATCCCATCTATCGGTTTCGTTCATATTTCCCTTCGTCATCAGCCAGGTGTAAAGAACGGAACCGAAGTGCCTGGAGATACGGATGTATCGGTTGATTTCGTGACAGAGATTCTTTAGATAAACTAACAACCTAATGGCATCAATAACTGGATGTCAGAATTCCCATCACAACAAGTTCAGAAAAAAAGAGTCCGGCATGTTTCATGCCGGACCCTTTTTAGCTTTCGCCTATTAACAAAATCTTCCTACTACTTCACGAACTTCAAACTAACCTGTTCACCAGATATGTTCAAACGTATAAAATACAAACCCGAAGCCAAATGACTTATATCCAATTTCAACTGGTTTGCATTTTGAATAAATGAAGTTGGTACCTTTTTCCCTGATACATCTGATATCACTGGAGCCAACTTTTCTGTGTTAAATAAATCAGACTGCAACATCAGTTGATCCACTGCGGGATTAGGGAAGAGGCTTATAATATGCTCATAATCCATTCCGTTGATACGAGTACAAGTAACGACCACCAGTGTTTTGGTAGCAGTGGCAAAGCAAGAATTGTTGTCTGTGTAAGTATAAGTAATGACATGACTACCGTCTCCTGCAATTCCCGGTGAAAACTGGTTGTTGCTTACCCCGTCTCCTGAATAGAGACCGCCGGTCGGGTTTCCTCCGGTAAGGGCAAAGGCTGGTGCATCACTGCATATTGTATCCTTTGTACTGCTCCAAAACACTGTAGGCAGACTATTAACTGCGAGTGTCAAGGTTACGATGCTATCACAGCCACCTTGTGCAGACAAAGTGTCTGTGTAAGTACCTGGCGCAGTCAAGTTCATCCCACGGAATGCATAACTTCCACCCTGACAAATGGAAGCATTCACACTATTAGTAATCACTGAATTGGCCTGAAGGGTTAATGTCACAATGCTATCGCATCCAAAAACTGTTTGCAGCGAATCGTAATAAGTACCCGATGCTGTTAGCATCTGCCCGTTGAACGAATAGCTACTGCCGATGCAGATGGTTGCAGTGATACTGGTGGTTGCAGTGTTTTGGGAGTTCAACGTTAAGGTGATAACACTATCGCATCCGTTTGACGCTGTTACGGTATCCTTATAAATTCCTGAAACGGTCAAGTTCTGTCCATTGAAATTATAAAAATCACCTGTGCAAATAGTATGGCTAAACGAAAACTGCTTGTTGGGATTAACCGTCACCATGATTCCGTTGCGCACTTTACATCCATTAACATCTGTCACCTCGACCACAAAAGAATCGGTAGCCAATGCGGTGATGCTGCGTCCCGTATCCTGACTGCTCCACAAATAAGTATTATAACCGGTACCTGCCTCGATAACTACATTTCCTCCCTGACAAAAGGTGGTTGGTCCATAGGCGGTTATGGTTACCGTGTTTACCGGATGAACCGTAACATTAACCGCTGAAGAGGTATCCGCTCCAACCGGATTAGAAACCACTGCAGTATAAAAACCTGATTGTGTTGGATAGTAGATACTATCGGTTGCTCCTGAAATGTTATTATTATTCAATTGCCACTGATAGGTGGCCAATGGTGAGATATCCTGATTCACTTTCAGGAAGCCGGTTCCTACACACAAGGGTGTTGAACCATTCACTGTAACCACAGCCGTTGGGCCTTGTAAACTACCACCGTTAAAACCTCCATGATTAGTAATAGACCAACGTCCAAGCGCATCGCGCGAACGGATATGAAAAGCATGGATTCCCGGAGCTAAAGAATTGAGGTTTGCAGGCACTGCCAAGTTGTTAATGTCGGTGGTCGGTGTGACAGGAATATCAAATCCATTTCCAAAACCCGGATCGTTGTCAAAGAAGTATTCCATCTTAACAATGTTCACTAATGGGCCGATGGTACGAGTTTGCGGTGTGTATTTAATAAAACTACTGTTGTTTGTAAGAGACCAGCGACCCAAAGAATCCTGTGATCTAACAGATATCGAATGCACCCCTGAACTCAATGAACCAATGTTAATAGCCAGAGCAAGACCATTAATATCATTGGCCGCCGTAAGAGAAATATTGGAGCCATTTCCAAATCCCGGATCCGTATCTATAAAATATTCTGCTCTCACCACCGGTACTAAAGGCCCCATAGTGTAGGTTTGCGGAGAATATTTTAGAAACGACGAATGGTTTGTCAGAGACCAACGTCCCAAAGAATCCATAGAACGAACAGAGAAGGTATGCAGCCCACTACCAAGCGAGCCAATATTTACGGCAACCGCTATCCCATTGATGTCATTCGCCGCCGTCAACGGAATATTGGTGCCATTGCCAAAACCGGGATCTATATCTAGAAAATATTCTGCCTTCACCACAGGCACCAGCAGACCGGAACTATTAGTTTGAGCCAAATACTTAATAAAGGGAGCACTATTAGTCAACGACCATCGGCCAAGCAAATCGCGAGAGCGAAAGGCAATGAAGTGCAAGCCCGAACCCAGTGCCCCTACGTTGACTGGTATCGCGAGGTTATTTATATCCAAGGCACTTGTCACGGGAACATTTACCCCGTTTCCAATACCCGGATCATTATCTATGAAATATTCCAACTTATTGATGTTCACCAAGGACCCGTTAGAACCATTTTGCGCTGCATATTTTAAAAAGGAAACGTTATTGGTCAATGACCATTTGCCCTGCGCATTGCGGGAGCGGACACAAAAAGAATGGACTCCCATACTTAGCGACGCAATGGGAACATTTACAGGTACAGCATTAATATCCAAGGCAGGCGAAACCACAACATTGGTGGCATTGCCAAAGCCCGGATCCACATCAATAAAATATTCCATTTTGTTGATGTGGGACTGCGCCACGGACGCTCCTGCCAGACAAACTAAACAGAGGCCAGTAAGGTATTTGAGAAATATCTTCCCGAAGGAATGAGTTGCTATCATAATTCTGATCTTTAAGTTTAAAAAATAGAAAATCAGAAATGATTAGTCGTTCGATCTAGTGCTGATGGTTACATTAAGAGTACCGGTACCTATTGCAGGAACCGTTAAATCATAGATAGTAGGAATTTCAGGAATACCCGATAAACGATAAGGCAAATTACCACCGGTCATACCGCAATCTACACCGTTATATCCGGCACCGATAGCAGGGGAACCCGTTTTCAGGAAATAGTAGCCATCGCTAGAACCGGTACTTACAAAAAGATTAATACTCGTTACGTTTTGCAAATTACCATTACCCGCCGGAAACTGCGTTTGTCCGCATACATTATTAAAGGCCACGCTATTGTTAAGTGTTACAACTCCGCCAACCAAAATATTATTATTGATCTGCGCATTATAAGTAGTGATATAACTATTCGATACAAACGTATTGTTTTCAATAATCGGATAAACGGTTGAGGGTAGATTAATCCCATACGAACTACCGCCTACTGAAAAGAAATTATTGGCAATCAGAATGCGATTAGCGTTCACCGTTCCACTATAGGAGATTCCCGTTACTGAATTTTGGAAGAAATTACAAGAGTCAGCACCCAAATACAAAGTTGCTATCCCCGTAATGTTATTCCGCTGAAACGTTATGTTTTTTTCGCGGATTGCAAGCGAAGATATGGTCATTCCCATCACTACGCTGCCAAAACTTCCGGCATTCATATTTAAAGAGACAACAGAGGAGGTATAGGTATTAGCTTGCTTACCGATATTAGAACCTACACCCGAAAGGTAGTATCCATTACCGATAATCACCACTCTCTTTGTTACAGTAGTTGTGGCATATGCTGTTTGAGAAGGCTCTACGTGAATTGTATCACCCGGCAAGGTGGTGACCGCACTCAAGGCCAAAGCAATCGTAGAGTAAGGAGCATTAAAGCCTGAATTATTCACACGCCAAACGGTAGCATTAGATTGGTTAAAGAAGAATACTGAAAGTAAAACAGTTAATAAGGAAGAATAGATTTTCATGATGCTTTTTTTGGTTTTGGTTTATTATTTATAATGGCATCAAAGCTACCATTATTATCTATAATTTTTTTGAAGAACCACCTATGCGATTGTTTGGATTCCTATAAAAATGCCTATTGAAGGCGAGCTCTCCTTTGGTTTATTTCTTCTGACCCGTAATGTGTTGGACACCGAGTTTGGTTTAAGGTTCGCGCCGTCAATAGGGCAGGAGATTAGAGTGCTGTTTTTCTGATTAATATTTCGTTTAAATCAGGCAAGTATATTACTTGACAAAAACAGCCCACTTCATTCATAAAAATACATGAATTCAGAATCTAGTCGCTTATTTTATGTTTGCGCTAAAACTTACTAAAAGCAAATGACCACCGCCATCATTATCACCATCTGCGCCCTGTTGCTCATTGCCTACCTCTTTGATATTAGCTCCGCGCTAACTAAGATTCCCTCCGTCATTTTATTGCTATTGCTGGGTTGGGCCGTTCGGCAGACCACGATTTTCCTGAATATCACCATGCCTGACCTCACCCGCCTGCTGCCCGCTATTGGCACCATCGGGCTGATTCTGATTGTTCTGGACGGAGCGCTGGAATTGGAACTTAATAAATCAAAGTATAAAGTAATTGGCAAGTCGTTTTTCATGTCCATGATTCCTATGTTGTTGACTGCTTCATTATTGACCTGGGCGTTCCACTATTTTTCCTCATCAGGTTATAAAGAAGCCTTACTCAACGCCATTCCATTTTGTGTTATCAGCAGTGCCATCGCTATACCAAGTTCTAGAAACCTCTCCTCTTTCAACAGAGAATTTATTGTTTATGAAAGCAGTTTATCCGATGTTCTGGGCGTATTGTTTTTCAATTTTATTGCGTTGCACAGTTATATTGATTTGCACTCCTTTACAGATTTTGGTTCGCAAATCCTCATTATCATAATTATATCGTTTATAGCAATCTTAGGACTTTCATTTTTACTCAGCCGCATCAAACATCACATCACTTACACCCCAATTATTTTATTAGTCATCTTAATCTATGAAGTCTCCAAAGTCTATAATCTGCCGGGTCTGATATTTATTCTGGTATTTGGTATGTTCCTAGGCAATCTCGACCAACTCAAAAGATTCAATTGGATAGAAAAATTTCGACCGGAAAAGTTAGATAAAGAAATAGTCAAGTTTAAAGACATTACCATCGAAGCCACTTTTCTGGTTCGCGCCCTGTTTTTTCTTCTCTTTGGCTTTTTGATGGAGGCTCATGAAATACTGAACACTCAAACACTTCCCTGGGCCGCAGCAATCGTCGCTGGCATCCTATTGATTCGATTGGTTTCACTGCTTCTTGCCAAACTTTCGGTATTACCCTTGTTATTCTTTGCTCCTCGTGGACTTATCACGATTCTGCTCTTTATAGCCATTGTTCCGGACCAGCAAATTCCACTCGTCAATAATTCTTTAATCATTCAAACTGTTGTTCTTTCGGTATTGGTAATGATGTTTGGCTTGATGTTTAAACCGAAAATAGCCAGTAACCTTTAGTAAAGTTGAATTTGACAGAGGAGAAATGATTGTTTATTAGAGCACTTACATCACGGACAATTTTGATTTTTCCTTTCTTTGTATTTATCCTCCTTTATTAGTCAATTCGGCAATAATCGTTCGCTGAGGATATGTGTTGCAGAAATAGTAGCTATAAGTATGGATAAGATTTTGTCATTTCACCCGTTTCTCTGCCACATTGTCCTCTTCCTTTTCCACTTTTGACCGATTTATTGCTATTCGGTACCCATCTCCAGCTATTCGGTCCCTATTAGTAAGAGACAGATGCCTGGAAGCTAAAAACAGGCAGTGCCCTTAAATTTTCGAAGCCATCTCTTCTGAGCAATTATCATGGTTAAAGTCGTTTAGTATGAGCTAGATTCTCACCACGCTGAAGTGCGGTGCTATAACTCGGTCATTCATGGCGGAGTGGCTGGTGTAAAGAGCTATGGCATTATGCACAGAACACCTGTATCTAGCATAAATAGAATCATAAACAGAACTATAAACTCATACAGTCAATTTCTGATTAAAAAGAAAGAACCGGTTTTAGCAACCGCTAGTTAAATCGCTTTTTCTTTCTTCGCTCCTATCATGGCATTGATGCTGAATATTGAAACCTCCTCTCCGGTCTGTTCGGTTTGCTTATCAAAAGATAGCAACATTATAGATTACCGTGAAGATATGGCGGGCACATCTCATGCTCGTTTGCTCACAATTTTTATTGATGAGTTGTTTAAGCAGAATCACATTTCGATGAAAGAACTCGATGCAGTTGCTATCAGTTCTGGTCCCGGTTCATACACCGGATTGCGTGTGGGATTCTCGGTAGCTAAAGGCTTGTGCTATGCACTGGAAAAGCCATTGATTTCCATCCCTACACTCCTTGCTTTGTTTATCGGGATGAAACAAAAAGTGAATAACGAATCGGCCTTCTACCTACCGGTGATGGATGCACGAAGGATGGATATATATACCGCGCTTTATAAAGCAGACGGAAAGGAAATGATTCCCGCATCAGCGCCTACCGTCAATACCAGTTTTGAAGAAATGCTTATTCACTATGGGCAGATTTATGTGGGTGGCAACGCAGCCTCAAAATGCAAACAGGTTTTCACCTCACCCTTCATTCATTATGTTGAAGGGATAGATTGCGATTCGCGTACCATGATTATGCTGGCAGAAAAGAAATTTCAGGAACAACAATTTGAAGATGTCGCTTACTTTGAACCTCGTTATCTAAAAGAATTCGGCGCAAAATAAATATTGTGGCAGTCGTCCGATCACCAAATACTCCTAAGGTTGTCTATGAACTTCTCTAACAAAAACCGTCAACATTTCCTAGAACAACTGACTAATCAGTCATTTGACTTATTGGTAATCGGCGGAGGAATTACCGGCTGCGGTATTGCTTTAGATGCTGCACTTCGCGGCATGAAGGTGGCTTTGGTAGAGAAAAATGATTTTGCTTCTGGGACTAGTTCCCGCTCAACGAAATTGATTCACGGCGGACTTCGCTATCTCAAACAATTTGAACTGGGATTGGTCCACCAGATGGGGCGCGAGCGAGCCGTAGTTTATCAAAATGCCCGCCACCTCGTAATCCCCGAAAAAATGTTGCTGCCTATTGAAGAAGGTGGTTCACTTGGAAAGTCAGCTATTTCGCTGGCATTGCTAGCCTATGATTTCCTCGCCGGCATTCGCCGTAAGGAGCATCGCAAGATGTTAGACAAACGAGAGACCATGACCACCGAGCCCTTGTTGAATCCAGAAGAGTTAATCGGTGGAGGTTTATACTATGAGTATCGGACCGACGATGCCCGGTTGACCATCGAAGTGGCTAAAAGCGCCTATGCCTCTGGCGCCCTGTTGTTGAATTATCTGGAAGCCAAAGAATTTTTGTATGATGAAAACAAAAAAATAGAAGGAATTAAGGGACTGGATAAAATTTCGGGCAGGGAGATTGAATTCCGTGCCACCGTTGTGGTGAACGCCACCGGGCCATGGGTAGATTTATTGCGCAAAGAAGATAACTCACTGAAAGGCAAACGTCTTCAACTCACCAATGGGGTACATCTCGTGGTCTCGATTAAAAAACTTTCATTGAAACAAGCGGCTTATTTCGATGTAGGCGATGGCCGAATGATTTTCGCCATCCCTCGTGGTGAAATTACCTACATAGGAACGACAGATACGGTTTACAATAAAAGCATTGATAGCCCCTATTGCACTAGAGAAGATGCGCAGTACCTTCTTGATGCGGTAAACCGAATCTTTGCGATAGAGCCTTTGCAGTTATCCGATATTGAATCTACTTGGGCAGGACTACGTCCGCTGATTTTTGAAGATGGGAAATCTCCCGAAGACATTTCACGCAAAGATGAAATCATACATTCTTCATCCGGCTTAATTTCTATCGCAGGTGGCAAACTGACCGGGTATCGAGTTATGGCAGAAAAGACGGTTGACATCTTAGTAAAGTATTTAAACGGTAATTTCAAACCATGCAGGACTCGCGAAACAAGACTAAGTGGCGGTGATTTTAAAAATGACAACGACCTGAAAGAAACACTCAAGCATTTGATGAGTGAAGGAGAGCAAGCAGAAATTCCAGCTATAAAAATTCAGGAATGGTTTTATCGTTATGGCAGAAACACCACTGCCATTATTGAAACTGTGAAGAAACTAACTTCTATTATCAAGACTGAAGACACCAAATATGACGAGGCAGAACTACAGTATTGTATAGAACATGAGATGGTCTATCACCTGAACGATTATCTCATCCGCCGCAGCGGACGATTATTCTTTGAGAGAAAACAGTATGAAATCCGGATTGCCCCACTTGCTCATTATATAGGAAAAGAACTAGGGCTTAACGAAACGGATACCCAGAAGATGGTAACAGAGACGAGACAGGAATTTGACAAGGCCGTCGGCTTCTAGTTTCAGAAGATTATTCAAACTCCAGAATCACATGATTCTTTTCTACCGGTTTGCGGAGTTCGGCATTGATACTTTTTACTTTCCCATCCCTCGGCGACTTGATAACATTCTCCATTTTCATCGCCTCTAAAATCAGTAAGGTATCGCCTTTCTTTACTTCATCACCTACCTTTACCGACCAGTGAATAATCAAACCGGGCATCGGTGCTTTTATAAATTTAACCTGTGAGGTAACCTTGGTGCTGATTCCTAATTTTTGCAATAGCAAATCATATTTATCCTTGATAGAAATCTCGTAATCATTTCCGTTCACGTTCACTACCATGGTTTTATCTTCAGCATTAAAACTCACCACAGCGGCGTTATAGCCCTTGTTATCGCGAATAATATGAAAGGCATTATCTCTGATTTCCACTAAGTCCCATTCCACCGGCTTACCATTTAAGATGTTATTCTCAATCGTAAATTCTTCTTTGCCGTTTACCTTTATCTTAATCATACTTTTGTTTTAGGGTTTGCAAGGATATTAAAGAAATCTTTTGATGTCCACTTCTGGCATTAAGGTTTTGTTATTCAGGATATGTTCGGCAAAGTGATTCGCAAAATAGGGAGCCAATGAAAGTCCTTTGGTTCCCATACCATTAAATATTCCCACCTGTGGAAACTCGGGATGAAAACCAATAAAAGGCCGCCGGTCCTTTACCGTTGGACGAATAGCTGATTCATGGCCGACAACTTCAAAAGGAGCTTTTAGAAAAGAGCGCAAATTGGCCAACAATTCATTCTTTCCCTTTTCGCTTGGTTGGTCATCATCAAAATACCAATCATGAGTGGCCCCGATATAATACTCATCGGCTTCTCCTTCTGGCATGACCAAGACCTCGCCGATGAGAATACGATCTGCATAAAAATCTTTCATTTTTATTTTTAGTCTTTCACCCTTTGCCAATTGAAATGGAAAGTATTTGAAGTACGGGTTCTCGACAGCGAAAGCCCCTTCACAAAAAATGATCTTTTTGGCGCTTAAATCTTTCCAGAATATATCGTCATTCTCTATTCTCATTTCATCCACCGTAAATTTCTCTTCCACTAAATTATTATTGGAAAGAAGATAATCTCTGTATGCCTTTAGAAATTTTGCCGTTTTAAGTCTTGTTGCGCCGCGTATCTCGAATCCGCCAAAGTCATTTTTTACCTTATCCCTGTCAAGATAGATGATCTCTTCACTTTTCAGATAGGCAAGGTATTCGTAAGAAGCACAGCGCAAACTCCAATCATTCTGTGATTTTATCGAATCGAAAAGTTTGATGACAGGAGTAGAAGAATAAAAGCTTTGTCCGAATAACCTTTCAAACTCCTGGTAAGTTAGTTGAGCAAAGGAGAAAAGGTCATCTACCATCCAGGTCTTGACAAATCGCCTGCCGGTGATAGGGTTGGAAATTCCCGAAGCTATTTTGGAACTTGTGGAAATATCTCCTTTATCTATAACTACCACTTTCTGATTTTGCCTCAGAAGAAACCAAGAAAGTAAGGAACCGGCAATGCCTTGTCCAACGATTAGATAATCAAGCATTAACGAGGAACGATTGGGTTGAAGCGTTGGTGCGAAAAAGCACTCTGGCCAATAGGTAATTTAATAACGCAAATATCTCCGCTCATGAAGTTTTACTTTTTACCGGAAATATGAAAGGTCTTTTTTCTCTCCGGAGTCTGGCTTTTTGTCATTATCTTCTTCTTCGGTCTGATCGTTTACCACGGCTTTCTGGATGCGTTGGCGGAAATAAATGAATAGTAATACCTCAAACGAAATAGCAACCGGTTCAAACAGCATAGCGGCCTGAATTCCCTTTTCCGATTTTAGAGCATCAATGCCATAAAAATATATGAACACAAAAGCCATGGAAACTGCCATGATGATAATAGCGACAACATAATTCATCACATAGGGAAGAGAAGGAATTCCCCGATTCTTAGACATACGATGTAACTGGTAAGCGAATATGATGGTTAATACTAGGTCTATCATTTTAGATTATTTAGTTCGTCCTTTAATTTTCTTGTCAGTCCTTTTACCACTTCGTCGTATGAATGATCCACCATCCATAGCAATTCCCTTTTGGGAATGCTTAGTCCGTCAAAGATAACAGTATTCCAGTGCTTTTTGTTCATGTGATATCCGGGCAAAACATCTTTATACTTTTCACGGTATTCAGGAACCCGTTCGGCATCCATTTTCAGGTTCACACTCATTGGCTGGCTTGTAAGGCTCATCAATAAAAAAATCTTACCCATCACCTTGAATACAAGGGTGTCTTCATCAAATGGAAACTCTTCTGTCACTTGCTTTTTACTAAGACAGTATTCTCTTAGTTCTTCAATGTTCATTTCCCCTTGTTCATAATGTTCTCGGAGAAGATCGAGAAGCCATCCATTGATTGCTTTAGATATTTTTTCCGCTGCTCTGTCAGGTTCAATTCCTCGAGCGGATTGAAGTTCTTTTCTACAAATTCAAAAACTGGCTCATTGCCGTTCATCGTCGTCGGTGCATACATCCAATCGCCTGCCCGCTTCACAAAACGCTTATCCCCTTCGATAAACGCCAATTGGTTGTATTTATATTTAGCAAGCGTACGCCCCTCATTATTATACCAGAAGCCTTCAAGCATCGGGAGATTATCTTCCCGTTCTTCCATCATGGTTTTACCCGTCTGTTCTACACCGGCAGCGCGTAGAATATCATAAAACATAAAACGCGATGCTACATTAAAGGTTTTCGTTTCCGCCTTTGGACTTTCGTGATCCAGCCAAAAGTATGGCACTTTGTTCCCTCCATCCGTCACATTGCTGAAGTGGTATTGCCACCCTTGATCTCCGAAATTGTCTCCATGATCTGAACAAAATACCACTAAGTTATCCTGCCCCTGGTGCATCTGTTTGCAGAAGCTATCTACATCATCACGGATTAGTTTCCAAGATAACTGCTGCTTACGCCGCAATATATCAAGGTCGGATTGCTTTAATATTTGTTTGTCTGTTTTCAGGAATGACTGAGAAAGAAAATGATAAAGAATCTTCCATTCATGAATTTTACCGAAAAGTCCTGTGCTCAAATGCTTAAATGTATTCGCAATATGATAAGGGTAATGCGTCTCCATCAAATTGACAAACATGAATACGCCCTTACCTTTGGCATTGTTTTCTTCAATCAATTGTTTCGCCTTGGCGAGGGCCGCATCTGATGTTTTCTGCGACCAGACAATTCCCTGACGAAGGTCCTCACTGATCTTGTCGAAGGTGTGATCTTTAGGCTTCAGCAGCATCCGGCGAATTCGTGGGCGATTGAGCGCTAAAATAGCCCGCAAAATCAAGCGGTATTCCGGCTTGACGATATTCCATGTTTTATATACTTCATCAAAGCCGCGACTTACATTGAAAATATCTGTGGTCACTACGTTGGCCGATACCTGAATAGCTTTGTAACCAGCCCCTTTGAGCAGTTCTGATATGGAGGGAACATCATTCTTTAGCCAGCGACTTTGAGAAGTAGCTCCGTGCTCGTGTGGCAACAAACCTGTGAACATACTAGAGGTGGCAGGTAGTGTCCAACACCCGGATGACCGAGCATTACTAAATTGAACCGCGTTGCCTTCCAGATAAGGGACTCCCGGCCCCTCCTCTCGATAAACAGAATCGTATCGCAAACTATCTGCGACTACTACAATAATATTTTTTGGTTTTCCCAATGTTTCGTTAAACGGAGCGCGAAGAAAGCGATAATGTGCAAATAACAAATGAGTAATTACAACATACAATCTTTAGCGTTGCGTTAAATTAGATTTCTCCACCTAATGTCTCGTTAGATATTCGTATTTTCGCACCCATAAAATAAAGACATGGATTTATCTGAAATTGTTGCTGTAACCGGATTACCCGGTTTGTTTAAAGTTGCTGGAAAGAAAAGCGATGGGGTCATAATCACCTCTTTGGTGGATGGAAAATCTCAATTCGTGGGGTCGCGCCACAATCAGGCGACCACTTTAGATTCGATTGTTATCTACACCACTGGCGATAATGCTTCGCTGAAAGATGTATTGGCGTCTATAAAAAAGAATCAGGCTAAGCATCCCGTTCCTGATTTGAAGGATGAAGGCGGTGTAAAAAAATGGTTGGGAGTAGTGTTGCCCGACTATGATAAGGAGAAAGTCCATTTCAGCGATATGAAAAAGCTGGTGAAGTGGTATAACATTCTCAACGAAAAGAATCTGATTGAGGAACTTACCGCTGAAAAGAAACAGGACGATGGAGAAGAAGTTGCAGTAGAAAAGAAAGAAGCTGTTACCAAAACAGAGAACAAGACTAAATCAAAGAAGACTCAGGTTTCGGGCAAAGCACAAAGCAAACCGGCACCGATCAAGAAAATTACTACACCTAGAAAAGCAACCTAATACATGTCGGCAGAGGTTAATGGGAGCTTGCTCCCTACACGCAAGAAAAGAGTTTTTGTATCCGAAGATTTCACGCCCGATACTTGGGACAAGTTGGAATATTATTATCAAAACCTTCTTGGTTTCAAGTTAGATTCCGTTAAGGAATTAAAACAATGGCTGTTCAATTGGAGTGAACTGGAGACGGTCATATCCGAATATAGCCGTTGGATATATGTGCGCACAACGGTTGACACTTCAGACGAAAAAGCGAAGGCAGAACTGATTTATCTCTACACAGAAATAGTTCCTCGCGTTTCACCTCTGGATAATCAACTGAAGCAAAAATTCATTTCCTGTCCTTTTATTGATGAGTTAGATAGCGCCATTTACGCCACCACCATACGAAAGGTGAAGAAGGAAGTCGAAATGTTTCGCGAAGCAAATATCTCGCTACAAAGCGAGATGAATATCAAGCAAAGTACTTTTGACCAGATTACCGGGCCACAGAGCATACAACATGACGGTCAGGAAATTACGCTGCAACAAGCGGCCGTATATCTGAAAAGCACTGATCGGAAACTGCGGGAAGAAATATTTTTGCTTTCGGGCAAAAGAAGAATGCAAGATGCTGATAAGCTCGATGCCTTATTGACGGAACTAATCCAGCTACGGCACCAAATGGCGGTCAATGCCGGATACAAGAATTACATTCAATATCGCTTCGATGAATTAGGACGTTTTGATTATACGCCAGCGGATTGTGAAACTTTTCATCGGGCGGTGGAAGAAGTCGTGATGCCGGTGGTGAATAAACATTTTCACGAGCGAAAAGAAAAATTAGGGCTGGACAAACTGAAACCTTGGGATGCCGAGGTGGATTTGAGTGGGAAAGCACCTCTTCAACCATTTAAGTCGGCTGAAGAAATGACCGACAAAACCATTGAGTGTTTTGCGCATTTAGATTCCTATTTCTCCAATTGTTTGGAGATTATGAAATCTATGAAATATCTGGATCTCGAATCACGCAAAAACAAAGGACCGGGTGGATATAATATGGCCATGCCGGAAATCGGAGTCCCTTTTATCTTCATGAACTCTGCCAACTCCGAACAAGATGTCATCACGATGGTGCATGAGGGAGGCCATGCCGTGCAAACCTTTCTAACCAATCAGTTGGAACTAAATGCCTTCAAGGAGTTGACTCCCGAAATAGCCGAAGTAGCCTCTATGGGTATGGAGTTATTGAGTATGGAGCATTGGAATGTTTTCTATCCTAACACGGAAGACTTGACGCGAGCGAAAAAGAGACATCTGCAATACCTGCTTGGAATATTGAGCAAAACTTGTCAGGGCGATGCTTTCCAGTTTTGGCTTTATAACAACCCGGAGCATAGTATCGAAGAGCGCAGAAACAAATGGACGGAGTTAAACCATCGTTTTTCCGCTAAGGAGGTAGATTGGACCGGTCAGGAAGAATTCGAGAGAACAGGGTATCACAAAATCCTTCACTTCTATATTGTTCCTCTGTATTATATAGAATATGCCTTTGCTCAATTGGGAGCCATAGCCTTGTGGCATAATTTCCGTCAGAACAGGGAAAAAACTATAGAGAATTATAAAAACGCATTGCGTTTGGGTTATACCAAGCCGATTCCTGTTTTTTACGAAACTGCCGGTATCAAGTTTGATTTCTCCAAGCAATATATCTCCGGATTGGTTGACTTCTTGAAAATAGAAGAAGCAAGTTTATAGTCTTTATAATACAGTCGCCTCCACTTTTTCTAACTAAGGTTTAGAATTGAGTAGGATAATACCCCTTCTCGAATGAGATTCCATAATCCCATCTCGAAATCCTCCTAAATCCTTCTAAAAATTATTGCTTCTTTCAAGTACATCACAGCCACTATTATAGTGCCGACAGTCAAAAACCCTGTATCCTTTCGGCCACTGCTACTATCACCAACCTTTCAGAAAACATGGTTTTTAGTCTAAATCAATGATTCCGGCTGTTTTTATCGAAAAAGGTATGTTTCAGTGTTAAAACTAATCATTTAGACTATTTTCCGAGTGGTGGGTGAAAAAAATGATGAGAAAACTGCCTAAAAGTGTGACCACTTTTCGAAAAAGGAGCTACTTTTTTGAAAAAAGGAGCTCCTTTTTTTCAGAGAGTAGCTCCTTCTAACTAAAAAGTAGCTCCTTTTCGCCGGAAAGCACCTCCTTTTTTTCGAGGAGCACCACCTTTTCGTCAGAAAGCACCTCCTTTTTGCTGGAGAGTAGCACCTTTTCTTCTAGGAGTAGCACCTTTTTTTTCGGAAGCACCTCCTTTTTGGCTCGGAGTACCTACTTCCGACTCAAAAGTAGCTCCTTTTTCGCAGAGAGTAGATGGTTTTTGACGGGCACCACATGGTTTCCCTTAGTAATAAGCTACTTTTTGACTGAAACCATTTGGTTTTTGTCCAAAAGTGGTTGGTGTTTTTGAGGAACTAAATGGTGGCAGATTGTTGTAACGACTTCACCTTTGGGACATTACCCTTAATCGCCATCGGTTGATTCATCTTTTTTTATAAGAAAATGTCATTGCAATTTCGATTCCGTAATAAATTATACAGAGCATCGGAAGAAGCAATCTTCTGTTGTGTATTTCAAATAGGGTGAGCCGCAACTTGAATCTTCTTCTTCAGTTCCGATATTTCTCAGCTAGTATTCTGAATATTTTGAGGTTTCTAATACGTAATCCGGGATAATCCAATTCTAAAGAACCAGCCCATCTATCTTCATTCATAACAAAAAAACCACATTGTCATTTTAATGTAAAATTAAAGAGGCTATGCAGAATATGACATTATTATGACAAAAGTGAGACCAAAGCGGGATAAATTTGTATCGGTTCTTTGATAGTGCGCTTTATGAAGGGTTGGGGGTTCAACTCGCGCATAAAGCACCCCCGGCGAATATTCGTCGGGGGATTTTTTTACCAGGCACAAGCTACCTTGCCTATACTTTGCCTTGATTCGAGGAATTTGTGCGCTTCGGCAATGTCCTCCGCTTTGAAAATCTTTCCTCCTTGTGGACGAAAGACTCCTTCTTCAACCAAACGCACTACGTTATCTAAGCAACGTTTGATGACATGAGGTTTGCTGTCGGCAATCTTCAGCATATTAACCCCAATCAGGCTTTTTGAATTCATCATAAATTGAACAGGGTGATAGATGCCGAATTGAAGCGCAATGAGGGCGGTAGAAAAAATATTGGTAGCAGAGGTCATGTTCGCGGCCCCATAACAAACAATTCTTCCACCCGGAGCAAGAATGGAAAATCCACGTCGGATGAAGCCTCCGCCCACCCCGGTCGAAAATCACATCCACACCATCTCCTTTGGTTTGTTCATCAATATAATCGTCGAAATCTACCGTTCGAGTGTTGATGACATGATGGGCCTTTTGTGCCTTCAACAGTTCCACTTTAGAGTCGCTGCCGGTCGTGGCAAAAACTTCGCAGCCTTTCCAAAGTGCATATTGCATGAGGCCGGTACCCACGCCGCCCGCCGCTGAATGAATGAGTACGCGGTCGCCTGGATGGAGGTTAATCATTTCGGCAGCGCCGTAATAGGCGGTGCAATATTGAGTGGTCAACGTAGTAGCTTCAGCAATGTTGATGTTGTTCGGAATTTTGGTGACGGCCCGTTCATCCGTCAGCGCATATTCTGCATAACCTCCAAAACGGGTCATGGCCGCCACGCGGTCGCCTTCTGCAAAATGTTTGACGCTGCTACCTACCATTTCGATAGTGCCACATACATCATAGCCTATCAACCCGGGCACATTGGGGGCTTCTTTATACATTCCTCGGCGAGCCATCACATCGGCGAAGTTCAGCCCAAAGCCCTCTACTTTTATCAATACTTCGCCGGGTCGCGGCACCGGCATAGGGGTTTCCCTAATTTCAAAAGCTTCGTCTGCATCGCCGTGTTTGATAAGATAGATAGCTTTCATAGGAGGTTTTTAGGGGTGATTATTATTTGGTTATGTGCAATATATTAAAAAAGCGGTAATAAATAGGGAAGTTTGAAAGACAGGATTGAAAGAAATTCTATTTTTAAAAAAATAAAAAGACATTTCATTTATGAAAACCAATTTGAAAAAGATAGAAACCACCGCACCAAAAGGTTTTGGTAAGGAGAAAACCAAAGGCGAAACGTTGAAGTTGAAACTAAAAATTGAAGAGTTGCAGAATCTGCTTTATGCGGAAAGTCGCCATTCTGTTTTAGTCGTTCTTCAGGGCATGGATGCTTCGGGTAAGGATGGTGTGGTCAGAAATGTTTTTGACCGAGTCAATCCCATGGGTTGTCGGGTGATTCCATTTAAGAAACCTTCGGAGGTCGAGATGAAACATGATTTCCTTTGGAGGATTCATCAGCATGTTCCTGAGAAGGGGATGATTCATATTTTCAATCGCTCTCATTATGAAGATGTGCTGATTCAAAGGGTGCATAAATGGGTAGATGAGAAAACAATACAACAGCGCTTTGTTCATATCAACCACTTTGAAAGGTTGCTTACCGAAACCGGCACCACTATTTTGAAATTTTATCTGCATGTATCTAAAGAAGAACAGTTAGAGCGCTTGCAGGAGCGCATGAGCGACCGAACCAAGATGTGGAAATACAATGAAGCAGATTTGAAAGAAAGAGCATATTGGGACGAGTATCAAAAAGCTTATGAAGATGTTTTTAGGAATTGTTCCGAATCGGCATCGTGGCATATTGTTCCTTCTGACCAAAATTGGTACAAGGAATATGTCATCTTAAAGACTGTGGTCGAGACCTTGGAATCCTTCGGGATGAAATATCCGGGATTAAAAAAGGAATAAGAACCCAAAAATTATTTCAGCAAAGTAACCGAGCCGAGTTTTTCGGTTTCGGAATCATCGAGGTAAGAGATTTTGGCGGTATAGGTATAGACTCCGGGCGATTGTACTTCGGATTTGTAGAAACCATCCCACCCATAAAATTGATTATCACTTTCGAACACTTTCTCTCCCCAACGGTTGAATACCTTCATGTCAACTGTTTTGATTCCCACCCCATAAATCAGAAAGACATCATTGTTGCCATCGCCATTGGGAGTGAATGAGTTGGGAATGTAGATTGGTTTGGGAGGCAAAACAGTTACATGCAGTGTTGCGTATCCATAGCAGGTCGCTCTCACTTTTTCAACGGATATGGTCACCGTATAATCTTCATTTTCATAAGGAGTCACAGAAGGATTCGCACAGTCTATACAACTCAACCCAAATGAAGGGGTCCAGTTAAATGAAGGGTTGTTGGCGTTTAGATAATTTACCTGTACCAACTCGCTACCACCAAGTTCAATGACTATGCTATCCGGGTTCATATCTGCAATAATGGGCAGCGGCTCATAAACCAGAACGGGCATGTTGGTTGGACAGTTGTTAGTATTCACCGCAGTAATAGTATGAAGACCGGCAGCGAGGTCATAAAACTCAGTGGCAAACTGAAACTCACCACTATCAATCGAAAACTGATAAGGGCCGTTTTGAGTGGAGACTACGTCTACATAAACTACTCCATCATTATAATCCGGGCCGTAGCAGGATGTAGAATCTGAATAAACGATAAACTGATCGAGCTGAGCATTGGGCACTGTTACCTGAACTCGCTTGATACAACCGTTATCATCTGCTACGGCTACCGTAAATACCCCCTCCGACAATTCTTCTATTTCCCCTGAAAAACCATCCTTCGGATAATGCCAGATAGAAAAATCCAGTGTGGCTGCAAAACTATATGGCGCTGAACCACCAGTTGCTGACACTAGAATAACTCCATCGCTATTACCCACACATTTGACGGCCGTAGCGGAAACGGTGATTTGAATATCACTGGGTTCTGTGATATTCTCATTAATTGAAGCAGTACATCCGTTTACATCCGTTACGGTGCAACGGTAGTTTCCTGCAGCAAGGCCATTGGCTACTTGGGTGTTTTTTGATACGTTCCAGACAAAGGTATAGGGTGGAACTCCGTTAGAAGGGTTTACATCAATGGAGCCATCGGATGATAAATAACAACTGACATCACCTACAATAGGATTGGCAACCATAGAAGCATCGGGAACAATGGTATAGGAAGCCGTAGCGGTACATAAGGTGGTATCGGTTATAGTTACAGTGTAAATACCCGCTCCAAGCCCAATGATGTTCGGCCCATTTTGATTATTACTCCACCGGTAGGTATATCCGGGGGTACCTCCAGCCCCACTTACCGTTAGGCTACCTTGCGGCACGGAACTGCATACTCCATTATTCTGATTAACCAGATTGACCAATAGCGCCGGTGGATTAGAGATGCTTACTGTATCTGCTAATAAGCAACCGGTAGCATCCGAGGCGGTAAAAATATAGGTGCCTGCTGATAAACCGGCTATCACCAGATTATTTTGCCCATTGGACCAACCGTAGTTAACTGGCTGGCTCCCTCCGATTATGCTTACCCATGCTACTCCATCATTAGCACTATTGCAGCTTATGTTTTTAGAAGAATCAATATTAACAGAGAAAATACCGCTAAGGTTTACTACCAATGAATCGGCAACAACAATGGGCGTGCCCACACCACAAGGCTCATAGGTGGTAATGGCCGTATAGGTAGTTTGAAGAGTCGTAGGACAAACCTGGATGCTGTCGCCAGTTCCTACCAAAGTAGTTCCTTCAAACCATCTGGTGGTATATGAAGGAACCCCGTTAGGATTAAACCTCCAAGCATCATTTTGGGCAGTCCAGCTAGAGCCAGAATGATAATTTCTGCCGGGGACAGTATATGCAGTTGCTCCATTATCTCCTACTATTCCTTCGATGGCAGCACCGTCATTCCAGTTGGGGCATACTTCTTTATTCTCTATATAAATCTCAATGGCATTGGTGGTTTCATAAAGAACAATTTGGCTGGTAGCATAAATAGGACTATTACAAAATTGGCCTGCTGCCTTACTATTAGGGTCACCAAAATATGGAATACGATACCAAGAGGCAATAAATATTCTGCACGGAGCGGTGCCTATGATTTGGTAATAGGTATTTCCCTGAAAGCTGGGGTCCGTGTCCTGCCAAGGGCCCATGATGCTATTTCCGAATGCTCCGTTTATATTATTTGGTGTTGGTATGGAATCGTTTATAACATAATTAGAATATTGACCTGCACTGCTCGTATCAAAAGATACAATGCAATTAGAGGCGAGAATGATTTTGGTATAGATATTTCCAAAAAAACAAAAATTGAAAGGTAATGGTATCGCTTGAGACCAAGTGTCATCAATATTTACAAGAATAGGAGTACCGGTATTGTACGGAAACGGAGTATATGGAATTTGAGAGACTTCGTAGGCGTTTGTTCCGCCCGTTTTGAAAGGTGTCGCCGCCAAATCTGCGCAAGCGATACCACAAGTCAACGAAACATCCGGGCCTGCATCTACAGAAGGACAGCCTGGTTGTGCCCGGACTGAAAACACCAGAAGTGATAGAAAAATAAATGTTGTTAACCGGTTGTAGATTGAATTCATTTAAACGCGCACACTCTTTTTATAAGAAATAAGATGAAAACAGCTATTCATTGGTTGCCTTAGAAATTACCATTTCCAACCGTACACAAAGAAAGCATCCTTTGTGGAGGATGCTCTCTGAATTATCCATGTGTTTTACCCATGCGTTCAAAAGAGAGGACAATATTTCTCGTATTGGAGTTTACCTGGTTTTTCTTTTTTGAAAATATAAATGGCCGAAGCCTCGAAACCGCCCTGGGCTCCAGTGGCTGTTCGGAAACCCGAATGGTTGAGGTCATAACTAAATCCAAGCCGAAGATTAAATAACTCTACACCCGCATTGACTATTGCCGCATCCATCCAACGGTACCACCCACCACCAAAAATTGCCACATCATCGCTTAACCAGTAATTCAGCCCTATACCTACGTTATACTGCTTCGCGTTTCCTTGCAAGAGGAAAAGAAAAGTAGGGGTCATACTAAATGAATTGTCTCGATTGAGGAAAATTTCCGTTCCTGCATGAACATTAAACCGATACTTCAACCGATTGCGGTCGTCCTCCAGAAAAGATTCTTTAGGACGAGAAAGATGATTCATGGAAAACCCAACATAATAACGGAATTTTTCCTTGGGAGCATGTGACCATAATCCACCGATATTAACATCAGGATAAATAATAGCGCGGTTATTAAAATTGGTCTCTCCATTAGGTAATGAACTATTAAACCCGAAATTATCTAACTGATTCTCAAAAATAAGATGATCAATTTTAACCTGCTTTGAAACAACACCCGCCTGAATACCAAGTGAAATTCTCGCTCTACCATAGCGATCAACTGCTTTATGGTAAGCTATAGATGCCATACCACTAAATGTAGTCAGCGCTCCATCGCCAGCCTGATCAGCATAAAACATTCCTCCAATCCCAAACCCATCATTGCCCAATCGTTCTCGCAGAATGGGGGCATCAAAAGATACTTGATAAGTTTGGTATGGAGCAATAGAATTTAGGCTGGGAACAGTAAACCATTGATTTCTATAATTCAATACCCCCCGGAAAACGCCATTGATATTTCCAGTTAATGCTGGATTTAGCGTTAATGGAGAAGCATAGTACTGTGAAAAATGTATGTCCTGAGATTGAACAAAATTCCAAAGGCAAGAAATAAATAGGACAGTGTATAGTTTTCTCATTCCGCTAAATATATTGAATAGGAAGGATAAATGTATGTAAAAGAAGCATTTCACCAAAAACAAGTTGCATAGACTCCGTTTTTATTCCGTTGTAAAACCTATTCTTTTCAGAACGTTGGTTTTATATTGATAAAATATTTCTGCCTCTGCGCCAAAGCCTTTATAAAATCGAGCAATAGAAGGAATGGAGGAGCCTTCAAAATCTAATATTTTATCAGATCCTGCGTGCTGGCGAATAATGCCGTCAAATAGAAAATGTGCGGCACCAGAATCTCTTCCTTCTGTATCGGTAGCCTGCGCGATGTTGATAATGCGGTCACGATAAAAAATAAATAACGATCCAGAAATTATTTCGTTCTCCCGATTTTTAACTGCGATGATTTTGCCTTTGTTGCTTTTTATCAGTGCATCAGTCAATAAACGAAAGACATTTCCATGTTTTAGCTTGAAATCAGACTGACGTTTCTGAATTTGTTGAAGATAAAACGGCACAAAGTTGTCCGCGTCAACTTCTATGAGGCTCAAATTTAACTTAACTGCTTTTTTGATATTTCTCTGATGGTTTACCGAGTAATTTTTACTCAGGGTTTTATAATCATTCCTTAATGAAATCAAAAAATTATTTTTTGACTTAAAAGGAAACTTATCCAATAAAATCCGTGTTGAAGAATTGAGGTTTAAGTCTATGTATGGAAATTTTTTTTTAGTGTAATTCAAGCAATCTTGTGCTGCTTGTTCGTGTAAAACATCCGAGTGGAAAAAGCCAAGTTGCTGACAAAAAAAAGGTTG
Source organism: Bacteroidota bacterium (assembly GCA_016722375.1). Taxonomy (NCBI): domain Bacteria; kingdom Pseudomonadati; phylum Bacteroidota; species Bacteroidota bacterium. The sequence goes on from JADKJG010000006.1 coordinate 293,556, forward strand.
ATAGATACATTTGGCACCCCACTTTCGGAACCAAGGCAAAGGAAACACGACTTGATAATCTCCGAATACCAAAGCATCCCAGTTTTCAGCAACTGCATCTAGGTACCACGTCAGGGCGTAGGGTAGAGTGGTTTGTGCGTGATGGATGAGATGATTCCATTTTTGCTCATCAATCTCTTTTCTTTTCAGAAATTGAATTGTGTTCAAGATTCCTTCATTAACTCGGCTGCCTCCTCGGCAACCGTTTCAAATATTTTTCTCCAGCCTTTATAATCTTTATTCTCGGTAAAAGAACTGTTATGCCATAAGCCCACAAAAGGCCCTCCGGTTTCTTTCACATAATTCATTAGCTCCCGGATTTTCTCTAAAGATTCATTTGGATTATTTCTGCGATAATGCACGAAAGTTGCATCCATAAAAGCAAATGGATAAATTCTTAAAGGCGTTCTTACGTTGTGTTTTAGATTAAAAAAACTATAAGGAGAACCAGTGCCAGCTCGAAATCCCACACGACCCGCATAACCCATGGAATGATCTTCGGTGATCCCTACTTTAATTAACCGACTATAAGAGGAAGGAATTTGATATCGGAGATAATGAAATCGGTTAGCACTGACTTTGTTTCCCCCAATTTCCTGTAGTCTTTCAATTTCCTTTACCATCAATTCATTGGAGACATGTGATTTGAAAGATAAGTGGATCCCGGTTTCAGATTTTTCAGAAACCATTTTTACTATTTCACGAAACGCGGGAATTTTGTATGAAACGTTCTTGTCAAACTTAGACTTATCACCTAACAAAAAGAAAAAACGGGTTTTAAGATCATGCTTTTCGGCAATTTCATAGATATAGTCATAAGTGTCATAAGGGTCACGCTTCTGTCGCAATAAAACTAAAAACCGATCTTTAAAATCTCCAAACTCGGAAAGAATTATTGATCGTGCAAAACCTCCTAAATTGGTTCTTGTGTCTTTATGGAGATAGGAAAACGCCATATCTACATCAAAAGTCAAAATGTATTCAAATGGATTTGGTCGAAACTGTAAGGCCGGATACTGAGCTTTTAGAATTTTTTTAAGCGCTAACGCATAATAATCAATCATGGGTTTTTCAAGATGCCCACCCTTAGAACTCATACTTTGGCTACCTCGATAGCGATCGTATTTATCCTTTTTGCCGGGCAGATATTCCTCATACCGGGTAATCATAAAAAAGGCGGAGGCAAAAATGTCAAAAGGAATCAGTGATCTATCAGACACGGGATAAAATCCCATCAAATGTTCGTACTCAGAAAAATTTATCGGTTGAGGATGAATGTCTTTTTCAAATAAAAGCGGGGTAGATTCGAAGAAGGGCTCATATCCGACCGCCATGGTGGCATAGGAAAATTTTGGCTCTTTATAGTCAGAGAATTGTTCCTGGTCACTTGTCAGTTCGTAACTAAGACCTAATAACTCGGTCAAAATAAAGTCAAAGATGTACGTCAGGCGCTCTGAAGTCCGATTCGTATATATTAGTAGATGGGTCACCTATTTCTTTGCTTGATTTCGATAAAAGGATTCGTTTCGCATATATTTAGCTTTCAAAAGCGGGCTGATTTTATATCGCTCATCTTTAGTGTCTTCATATAAGGCAGCCAGCGTCTCAAATACATGAGTCAGCCCAATTTTATCACTCCACTCGAAAGGGCCAAACGGATAGTTGGTTCCTAACTTCATAGACAAATCAATATCCTCCATTGTAGCGGTACTTCCTTGAAGTGCGTAGCAAGCCTCATTAATTAGCATGAAAATCACTCGTGGTTTCACCATCCCTACCCGATCTTCAACAGGTAAGTAATCTATTGAAAGCGCTTTCATCAAGTTCACCAAATCAGGAATTTGAAATTTGCGATAGGCGCTGATTTCCCATTTTCCCTGATTTAGAAAAGTAGGCAATGCATTGATTCCAAATAGCTTACATTTTACCTTCAATTCTGAGGTATACACCAATTCATTCAGACTCATTTTTACCGCGGAGGTGAATATTGGTTTATCTCTTAATGAAGCATATAACGGAAAATTAGACGGATCATCATCAAAATTCAAATCGAAAATAGCGTCATAATCCTTAAAATCCTCCATCCTCATCTCCGTCTGTATAATCTATCTCTAGGTTTTCAGAACCGACTAAGCGCAACCGAAATTCAGCAGCACGATTCTCATCCCCTGTCATCAATATTTTCATAATTACCTTACATTCGTGGCGCAAAATAATTTTTTCTTCCTTCAATTCCGAAATCCTCTTTACTCATGAAAAAGAAAATCATTCAAACTAAAAACGCTCCAGCTGCTATCGGGCCTTATTCCCAAGCAATCAAAGTGGGAAATGCCCTTTTTATTTCCGGCCAAATACCCATTGATCCTGAAACCGATACTATGGTTATTGGAGGTATAGAACCGTCAACCCACAGAGTCATGAAGAATATTGGTGCCATTCTGGAAGCAGCCGGCTGTAATTATAATCATATTGTAAAGGCTACTATTTTTATCAAAAACATGGACGACTTTACCAAGATCAATAAAGTCTATTCTTCTTATTTTCTAAGTGATTACCCGGCACGTGAGACAGTAGAAGTAGCGCGCTTACCAAAAGACGCAGAGGTAGAAATATCGGTAATTGCAACGGTTCCCTAAAATAACTTTCCCTTATCGAACAAACTGTTGAGAATTAAAACGATGTCAATTTCCCCTTTAGTTCGATTGATTTTCATTCCTTTCTTTTGACTTCATCACATTATTTTAGTTTAGCGCGAAATTTACTTGTATGAATAATGTACTTGCCGGGAAACGCGGGATTATCTTCGGTGCGCTTGATGAAAATTCTATTGCGTGGAAAGTCGCACTGATGGCACACCAACAAGGCGCGAAATTTACACTTACCAATGCTCCGGTAGCGATGCGAATGGGCGAAATAATAAAGTTGGCTGAAAAATGTGATTCTATCGTTATTCCCGCAGACGCCACTTTGGTGGAGGATTTAGATAAGTTGGTTTCTCAATCGGTAGAACATTTGGGTGGAAAACTCGATTTCGTTTTGCACTCTATAGGAATGTCTCCCAACGTCCGCAAAGGAAGAGGCCTATACCGACTTGAATTATGAGTTGCTGGAAAAAACATTTGATATATCTGCCGTGTCTTTACATAAAGTGTTGCAAGTTTGCTACAAACAAGATGCCATCAATGAATGGGGGTCTGTGGTGGCACTTACTTATATTGCTGCCCAGCGTACTTTCCCGGGATACGGCGATATGGCCGATGCCAAAGCTGCATTAGAATCTATCGCCCGCTCTTTTGGTTACTATTATGGAAACCACCGAAAGGTGCGCGTCAATTCCATATCGCAGTCACCTACCAAGACGACTGCCGGTTCGGGGATTAAAGGTTTTGATTCATTCTTTGGCTTTGCAGATAAAATGAGTCCTCTGGGAAATGCATCTGCTGAATCTTGTGCTAATTTTTGTATCGCCTTATTTAGTGATTTGACTCGTTATGTCACCATGCAAAATCTCTTTCATGATGGAGGTTTTTCCAATATGGGGATCAGTGAAGCGGTAATGAACGAATTCGGGAAAGATCAATAGCTTTCAGAATTGAAAATTAGTTCTTCCGCAGAACTAACAACTTCTCGCAGTTAGCCCTTTTATTGCTGAGGATAAGATTAGCTTATAAAAACAAATTCAAATAGCCCAAATTGTCCTATAGGTAAACGTTGTTTGAGTACACCATCACGTCCCTCGAGTACACCATCATAGCAGACAAGTAGGCCATCATAGCACCGTACCGAAGCACATAAGACGGCCATCACGGCTCGCAGGGTGGCCATCAAGCCCAGCGCACCATCATAGCAGACAAGCGGGCCATCATAGCACACGAGTACACCATCATAGCACATAAGACGGCCATCATAGCTCACGAGCAGGCCATCACAAGCGACGAGTTCATGAGCCGGCATAAAACCTCGAAATTTTGGATCATCATCCTATTTTTAACCCGCAAATGAAATTACTTAACTTCATTCAATAAAATATTTTTGCCACTCAAATAATTCTGGGTAAGTGAATGGGTAAGGCTAAATTGTTTAAAATTCGGAGTATTGATTCCTTCCCTAATGTCTTTCAAAACGAGCATTACACCAAGCCATCTCTTAGAGATTCACTAGGTAACGATCGAGAATTGAAGGGCAAATGGCAAAAAGATGTCTTTAAAAATGATAACCCTATAATTCTTGAATTGGCATGTGGGAAAGGTGATTATGCGTTGGCAATGGCAAAGAAATATCCGAAAAAGAATTTCATCGGTATTGATTCAAAGGGCGCTCGAATTTTCACCGGAGCAAAAGCCGGCATGGATGAAAAGTTGACAAATCTGGTTTTTGTGCGAATGAAGATTGAAAATATTACACTTTTTTTTGCAGAAAATGAGGTGGATGAAATTTGGATTACTTTTCCAGATCCTTTTCCAAGAAAAAGGGACGCAAAGAGAAGACTGACCTCCGTCTCTTTCCTTGAGAGATACCAGTGCATAATAAAACCGGATGCATCAATTAACTTCAAAACAGATGATTTACCTTTGTTTCACTTCACTAAACAGGCACTCATGGAAAAAGGATGGCAATCTGAAGTTTATAAAGAAGATATTTATGCCAGTCCTTTAGATTTTGAAGAATTGAATATTCAAACTTATTATGAAAAATGCCATTTAAAAGAGGGGAGGAAGATTCAATATCTTAGAAGTCGTTATGAAAAAGGTTAACTCCCGATTGAAAGAGAAGAAACCCATCCATAATTTCTCATTTTTTGAAAATGTGTATGATGTGGTGCGGTTGATTCCAAAAGGTAGAGTTACTAGTTATGGAGCAATTGCTCGCTATTTAGGAACTGCTAAATCAGCAAGAATGGTAGGCTATGCCTTGAGCAGTTCCCATTCTGTGCTTCCTCCTGTTCCGGCTCATAGAGTTTTAAACAGGAATGGTTTACTAAGCGGCAAAAATCATTTTTCCCCCTCTGATAGGATGGAACAACTTCTTGAGGAGGAGAGAGTACATGTAGATAATAATGCAGTCGTAGATTTTGAAAAATTGTTTTGGGATCCTACGAAGGAATTAACTATTTGAAAAAAAATCTTTAAAAACCTTGCATATTAGAGATGGAGTTTGTATCTTTGTAACCTCTTGAATACTAAATAAAGGGTTTAATTAACTGTCAGGATAAATATAGTGTGTATGAATAAAAGGTTTTTACAAATCGTATCGGTTTTGGCATTATTGGTGATTTCAGTGCTAGCGTTTTCCCAAATAGGGCCGCCTCCTGCACCACCACCACCACCACCACCACCGCCAGCTACACCTATTGATGGAGGTGTTGTGTTGCTTCTAGCGGCAGGTTTAATTTATGGCGCAAACAAACTGTACAATAAGGGCTAAAATTTAGCTTTTGGTGTACGTTTTTTGTTTGGGCTGTTAACTGTTAGATTTTGTTGGTTTGTATTTCTAATATAGCTTTTTGCGGGCTGTATAGGTTTTCTGTTATTTTTAATAACAGATTCTCGTTCACGTTATCGTCTGCTTGATTATCTTGTTGTAGTGGGCCTCATATAAAGGCAACACGATTCCGATATCAAATTTTCTTGCTTGATTAGTGCATTTTTCTTAAACTCCTTCAATCGGGCTTCAGACTCGAGAATATAAATGGCGTTTTTAGCCATGTCAGTATAATCACCAACATCGCTCATAAACCCTGTTTTACCTTGTTCAATAATTTCCGGTAAACCTCCGGCATTAGAAGCAATCACCGGAACTTCAACAGCCATAGCTTCTAAAGCGGCCAATCCAAAACTTTCAGTTTCAGAAGGAAGAATAAATAGATCAGAAACGGCCAACAAATCCTCGACAGCTTCTTGTTTGCCAAGAAAACTTACTTGATCACAATTGCCAAATTCTCTACATAGCTTTTCTATATTCATTCGTTCAGGCCCATCTCCAACTAGAAAAAGTTTTGAAGGAATTTTCTTAGAAACCAAATCAAATAGGCGCAAAACATCCTCTACTCGTTTCACCTTTCGGAAATTAGAAACATGAATCAAGATTTTTTCCCCATTAGGGGCAATGGCCTTTTTAAAGTGATCTTTATTTGTCTTTTTAAATCTTGAAAAATCAATAAAATTGGGAATAACATCAATCTCTCTCTCAATCGAAAAGTTTTTATAGGTGTCCTCCATCAAACTTTTCGAAACACAAGTTATTCCATCTGAATGATTGATAGAATATTCCACCACCGATTTGTAGCTCGGATCTTTACCTACCAAGGTGATATCGGTTCCGTGAAGTGTCGTCACAAACGGTAGATGATAATTCTTCTCTTTTAAAATCGAGCGAGCCATCAAAGCGGCCGATGCATGAGGGATAG